>NZ_QWLE01000009.1:0-69858 GCF_009917365.1 Neglectibacter sp. X4
CTCTTATGTGAACACGCCCTAAAACCGCAAAAAAGCAGGAGAGCCGGGAAAATCCGGGCTTTCCTGCTTTTTGTTTTCATTGTTAAATCTCTATATGCTCTTTTTCCCGTTGCTCCGCTTCATTTGTTTCGTGAAGGGCTTCCTGAAATCCCAGGTTTTTTGTCCGGCTCCTCCCACTGCTGGTTATACGTCTGGGCACGTTTATCGTACCTCTTCTTCAGTTGATCTGCCGTAAGCCCTGGCCGGATAGCATCTCCATACATGGTTTTTCCAATTTCAGCCATCAGAGTCAAGCCCATCAACAGCGGCGAAATATCCATTCCGTTTTTTACAAATCTCTGAATCCTCATCATGTACGGTATGGAAAGAGAGTGCTTTTTTGCGGACGCCAGAACCATCAGCCCCGGCGCGCCGCCTTTCCTTATTTCACAGCAATGGCCTCGATTTCACAGAGTACGCCTTTGGGCAGCGCCTTAACCGCCACGCAGCTCCGGGCGGGTTTTGAGGTGAAATATCCGGCATACACCTCGTTGAAAGCGGCAAAATCCCCCATATCAGCCAGGAAGCAGGTGGTTTTGAACACCTTGGAGAAATCTGAGCCTGCCGCAGCCAGCACAGCTCCCACATTTTCACAGCTCTGCCGGGCTTGGGCGGAAATGCCCTCTGGCACATCGCCGGTGGCAGGGTCTACAGGGATTTGCCCGGAGGTATACACCAGGCCGTTTACTTCATACCCCTGGGAATAAGGCCCTATGGCGGCAGGGGCCTTGCTTGTTTCCAGTACGTTCATAAATAACATCCTTCCTTTTGTGGATTTTCAAAAATACCGGGCAGGGACTACAGGAAAAAAACGCCGTCAGTCAGCCAATAAGGCAGCAGGCAGTTTTTCTCCAGAATGGACATAATTTCCAGCAGCAGGCCCACAGCAGAGATGACAACGCCTGCCACAGCCAGCCCCCTTTGCTTGTTCCCCCAAAAGCCGGCAAGGGATGCAACAAGCCCTAAGGGCAGCAGCAGGATGCCGGCCCGGAAATAGCCGGTCAGCGCGGCGGTGAAGCCCAGCACCGTGAGCACGTCCGCCCAGGTGTAGGTTTTGGGGACAAACGCAGGGCGCGGAGGGCTGGGGACAAAGGGCCGCCCCGCAAAAGGCGGGACTGGAGGCAGGCTGCCCATCTGCACGGGAGGGGCGGCCTGGGCAGGCGGGGGCAGCGGCTGCTGCCGGGTGAGATCGGCGCCGCAGGCACACTGGGCCTGCTCATCACCATGCAAAGCGCCGCAGACAGGGCATTGTTTCATGCAGATCGCTCCTTTCCAAACAGAAACTGTTTTCTGGCTGTGCGGCCATATTCCCATGGCCTTTGCCATCTTTTATCGTGAAAAATACCCTTAGAACACCCAGGCGTTTCCGCCTTCCTCTTCCTCTTCCTCGGCAGGCGCGCCAAAGTCAAAGGATGCATGGGGCTTGTAGGCAGCCAGCAGGGGCAGCAGCTCATCCTGCATATTGGCCCGGGTATAGCACTGGTCGTCCAGCACCATGGTCACCATCCTGCCATCCTGGCACCTGTCCCACTGGGGCAGCCCCTGGGTGTTGGGATCGCCTGTACGGGCAAAGCTTACAAACGCGCTGGACATTACTCTGTCCAGCACCTCCCAGTTTTCCTGGTGGCAGACAGGGATCATCCCGGCGTTGTGGAAGAAATAGGGGATATCCGAGCAGTGCCAGGCAGCCTTGCCGCCGTCATAATCGAACACCTTTGCAAACAGGTAGTTATACACCGGCGCGCTGGCGTCTTTTGCCTTTTTCTTCACATATTCCACAGTGGCGGGCAGGAACATGTCGTCCATATCCGCGGCGAAAGCCACTGGGGTGTTGGGATAGGCCTTGCGGAACTCTGCCAGGATTTTCCCGCCGCCCTCAGGCCCGTAGAAATCTTTTACCAGCTTTTCGCTGTCCGCTTCCGTCATGTTTTTTATGTCCCGGCCCGGGCCAAAGGCAAACTCCGCCAGCACAGAGCCTACCATCGTGGGTACGGTCAGGGAGTGGGCTGTAAAGCTGCCCTCCAGGGGATCGCAAACATAGTAGCCGTTGGGAGCAGGACCCCAGCTTACCCGCTTGCCCTGCTTGTAAATGGCCCGCACAGCCTTGTTCACAGCCCAGATAAACTGAGGCACAGGCACTTTTTCCAGGCGCTCTGCCTGGTTTTCGGGAATATGCAGCGGCTTGAGGATTTCCAGCACCAGCTCCTTGCCGCTTACAAGGTTTTGGTTCATGTCAGAGGGGATTACGCCGGACATCACAATGGCCTTGTGGAACAGCCCCTCCGCTTCAGGAATCTGCCCCAGCACTGTCACCTTGGCGCCGCCGCCGGACTGGCCAAAGATGGTCACGTTATCCGGATCGCCCCCGAATCCCGCAATATTCTCCCGCACCCAGCGCAGGGCCTCCACCAGGTCAGCCATGCCCACATTGACAGAATTTTTATATTTCTCCCCAAAGGCGGACATGTCCAGATAGCCAAAGGCATTGAGCCGGTGGTTCACGCTGACCACCACCACGTCGTCCAGCTTTGCCAGGTTGAAGCCGTCATAGCACACCTGCTCAATGGAAGAACCAGCCGCATACCCGCCGCCGTGAATCCAGAACATCACAGGCTTTTTTGCCAGCCGGTCGCAGCTGCTGGTCCACACGTTCAGATACTGGCAGTGCTCGCTGCTGGGCCAGAAGCGGTGGGGAATCAGCACCTCGCCGGAGGGCTGCGGCTCGCCCAGCACCGGGCAGATCATGCCATAGCTGCCCGCGTCCTTCACACCCTCCCAAGGCTCAACAGGTTTGGGCATTTGGAAACGCCTGGCTTTGGCATAGCGCACGCCATAGAAATGATCTACGCCCTTAAAGCGGAAGCCCCGCAGCTTGCCTTTGGCGGTTTCCACAATAGGCGCGGTTTTGGAAAAGCAGAAATCCATTTGACACAACTCCTTTTACTGATGATTGTGTGGCAGCCTTGTAAAAGCCTTTGCGCGCGGTTTTATATGTTTCCAGTATACACCCCGCAGATGCCCTTTGCAAGCCATATTTCCGGAAAGAAGGCTTCTGCGGCAAGCTGTCAGCCCAGCCGGAAGCCAATGCCCCACACAGCTTCGATATAATTTTTCCCGCAGGCGTCCCGCAGCTTTTTGCGCAGGTTGCTTACATGCTGCTTGAGGCTGGACTCGGTGCAGTCCGGGGTGTCCAGGGCAATGCTCTCTAAAACCGCGCTTTTGGCAATGGCTTTTTCTGGGTTCTGCAGCAGCATGCGGAGGATGGCAAACTCCGTCCGGGTAAGCTTTACAGGCACGCCGTCCGCTGTCAGCTCATGGGACTTAACATCCAGCCGCAGGCCCTCAAAGGCCAGCACGCCGCTGTCTGCCCCCTGGCTTTTGCGCAGGGCCGCCACAATGCGGGCCAGCAGTTCCTTTGTGTCAAAAGGTTTGGTGATATAGTCTGCGGCGCCCCCCATCAGCAGGCTCACTTTGTCTGCCACTGCCGCCTTGGCGCTTAACACCAGCACAGGAACCCCCTCTATCCGGGGCAGCACCTCCTCGCCGGAAAGGCCGGGCAGCATGAGATCCAGCAGCACCAGGTCAGGCTTGTGCTGGGAAAGCAGATAGAGGGCCTCTGTGCCTGAATAGGCCCGCAAAGTGGCATAGCCCTCCCGGTGGAGCAGATCCTCCAGCATGTCGCCTATATAAATGTCGTCGTCTACGATGGCAATGGTTTTCATTTTTTCCTCCACAGGCCTTGACTTTGGCTTTTGCCCACTTTATAATATCAACATGATATCAACTATAGTAATACAAAAATATTATACACCTAAAAAGGGAGGCCGCGCAATATGGTGTTCTGGTTTTTCCTCTTTTTCTGCAGCCTGCTGATACCCGCCACGTTTTTGGGGACAGGCTGGTATTTCACCCGGCACACGCCGGGCAGAAACAGCGCCTTTGGCTACCGCACCCCTATGTCCTCCAAAAGCGACCTGGCAAATGCTTTCGCCCACCAGTACATAGGCAGGCTGTGGTGGATAATCGGGCTGGTGTCGCTGCCCGTCACCCTCATCACTCTTATTGTCCTGCTGGTGCTGCAATTGGACGAGGATACCACCGGCTGGATAGGCGGCGGCCTGATTATCCTGGAGTGCATCGTGATGCTCATCACCATCCTGCCCACAGAGCTTGCCCTGCACAGGAATTTTAACAAAGACGGCACGCCCCGGGGGCCGGAGGAGTAAGGATTCAGACCTGGGGTATCGCCGCCAAACCCTGTGGCTAGTATGCAGCTAGAGGGATTTGGGGAACATGGGCGGCTTTCACCCCCGGCAGGAGGGACAAATTTGAACAAGACAAGCGCGTTGGAGCTTTCCTTCCAGATGGGGGAGGTTCTCTTAAAAAACGGCGCGGAAATTTCCCGCGTCCAGGAAACCATGGAACGGGTGGCCACAGCCTATGAAATCGACACCTTTAACGTGTACGTGCTGACAAACGCCATCTTCGCCACAGGCGTTGAGCAGGGGATAGAGCACGCTGCCCGCCTGAAGCATGTACCCAGCACTGCTATCCATTTTGGCAGGATTTCTGCTGTGAACCAGCTTTCCCGGGAGATTGTCCAGGGGAGGCACACTGTAGAAGAGGCCTTTGCCGTTTTAGAACAGGTGCGGGACATGCCGTATTCCACCCTGCCCTTGGCTGTGCTGGCCTGCGCTGTAGGCAGCGCCTGTTTCAGCTACCTGTTCGGCGGAAGCTGGCGGGACGCTCTTATTGCCTTTTTCTGCGGCATTGCTCTGGAGCTTTACCTGTACTGGACAGGCAGGAAGGGCCTTTCCAAGTTTCTCACAAACCTTTCCGCCAGTGCCCTGGTCACCTTCTGCGGGGCGGTTTTCCTGTTGCTGGGCCTGGGGGACAACATGGATAAAATTATCATTGGATCCATTATCCGGCTGGTGCCCGGCGTGGCCCTCACCACCTCTATCCGGGATTTCTTTAACGGCGACTATTTGAGCGGCGCCATCCGTATGCTGGACGCTGTGCTGGTGGGCGGCTGTATTGCCGTTGGCGTTGGCGTGGTGGTGCGGGCGCTGTCCCTGCTGACAGGAGGTGCCCTGTTATGATTCCTCCCATTATCATTCTCACCTGGCTTTTCCAGACCCTCATAGCCTTTGTCTCCACAGTGGCCTTTTCTATTATTTTCCACACGCCCCGCCGGGAGTGGCTCTGCACAGGCACAACCGGCGCTGTGGGCTGGCTGGTATACCTTGTCAGCATGGAACTGGGCGCGGGCACTGTAGGGGCTTCCTTTTTCGCCACTGTAGCCCTCACCTGGTTTTCCCGGGTGTTTTCCTTTGCCCGCAAGGCCCCGGTAACCGTTTTCTTGATTTGCGGCATTTTCCCCCTGGTGCCCGGGGCAGGCATTTATTACACAGGCTACCACTTTTTTATGAGCGACAACTCCCTGGCCCTGAGCACTGGCTTGGAGACGATCAAAATAGCCATAGCCATTGCCCTGGGCATTGGCATCGTGCTGTCCATGCCCAAGTTCTTTTTCACCTGGAGCCAGGAGGGGAAAAGCACTGCCCGGACAGGCAGATGACAGCGCTTTCCCCAGCGCCCCTGGCCGCAAACCAGCGGTTTTTGCAAAACCGCTGCCGCGCAAAGCGCGAAGGGCATCCTCCCCCAGGAGGATGCCCTGTTTGCGGCCCAAAAGAGCCGGCAAGCCAATGTTTGGCTGTCATATGGAGAGATATTCCTCTGCGGCCTGGGCTGCGCAGGCGCCGTCGGCACAGGCTGTGACCACCTGGCGCAGGGGCTTTGCCCGCAGATCCCCCGCCGCAAACACGCCGGGAAGGCTGGTGCGGGTGCTTTCGTCTGCCTGCACATAGCCCGCGCTGTCTAAATCGATCTGCCCGGCGAAAAGCCCTGTGTCCGGCACCTGCCCGATGGCCACGAACAAGCCGCTGCAGGGAAGGAAGCTTTTCTCCCCGGTCTTTTTATGCAGAAGCTCCACCCCGGTCAGGGCTGCCTCGTGGGAAAGGGAAACCACCTGGCTGTCCCAGCAAAACTCCACGTTCCCGGTTTCCAGCAGAGGCTTTAGATAAGCTGCCGAAGCCCGCAGCTTATCCCGCCGGTGGATCATGACCACCTTTTCACAAATCCGGGAAAGGTACAGCGCGTCAGCCGCCGCTGTGTTGCCGCCGCCTGCCACAGCCACGGTTTTGCCCCGGAAGAACATGCCGTCGCAGGTGGCGCAGTAGGAAACGCCCCGGCCCCGCAGCTCCTTTTCCCCAGGGAGGCCCAGCTCCCGGGGATGCGCGCCGCAGGCCAGCACAACTGTTTTCCCCTGGAAGCGCTCCCCGCCTGCCTCCACCTCTTTGATATCCCCTGCCAGCCGCGCCGCTGTAACCGCTGCCAGCTTGGTTTCGGCCCCAAAGCGCTCGGACCCTTTTTTCATCTCCATGGCAAGCTGAAAGCCGTTTATGCCCTCAGGAAAGCCGGGGTAATTGTCAATCTGATCCGTAGTGCCCATCTGTCCTCCCGGCGCCAGCTTTTCCAGCACCAGCACAGACAGGTTTGCCCGGCCCGCATACAGCGCCGCCGTATAACCCGCCGGGCCGCCGCCTATTACAATCATATCGTATAGCATGAACCATCGTCTCCTTCCAATGGAAAAGCGCACACGCCTGCCGGGAACATTCCCGCAAGCCTGTGCGCTTTTGTGTTATTTCAGCAGGGCTTCCAGGTTTTCTTTGGGCTGTACCCCCACCAGGGTGCCTGCCACTTCCCCGCCCTTAAAGAGGATGGCAGTGGGAATGCTCATCACCCCGTAGCGGGCGGCTAAGTCCGGCTCCTCGTCAATGTTTACCTTGCCCACCAGCACGTCCCCGCTGTGGGAAGCGGCAAAATCGTCTACAATGGGGGAGAACATCTTGCAGGGGCCGCACCAGCTTGCCCAGAAATCCACCAATACGGGACCCCGGGCGCCCAGCACCTCCTGATCAAAGTTTTCCTGCGTAAAGGTTTTTACTGCCATTTCTCTCATCCTTTCTCTGTGTCATATAGGTTTTCCTGCAAATATCCTGCCCCAAAACCAGCGGGACATGAAAGGCGTCCAGAAAAATCACTTTCTGGGAGGCAGGGTGCTGTTGGCGGCTTCCATGGCAAGGGCTACCAGCAGCGCTGGCTGCTCGTTGTTGGAATAGCTGGTGTCGATAACGAATTTGCCGGGAAAGGCGTTGTCCTCGTTGCCGGCGTGCATCACCATATATTTGCCGTCATAGATATCATACTCATAGGCCATGATGTTCCCAAACAGCCGCCAGCGGTAACATTTCAGCTCATACCGGGCAACTCCATGGCTGCTGTACTTTTCCACAGTGCCAATCTGGTTTTCATCCTGCCAGATGGAAAATTTCCATTTTCCGAAAATCGTTTTCCGGCAGCGCACCCGGCCCAGCTCCACCCCGTTTTGGTTAAAAAGGCGGATTACATTTTCTTT
The DNA here is from genome assembly GCF_009917365.1 of Neglectibacter sp. X4. Classification (NCBI taxonomy): domain Bacteria; kingdom Bacillati; phylum Bacillota; class Clostridia; order Eubacteriales; family Oscillospiraceae; genus Neglectibacter; species Neglectibacter sp. X4. The sequence continues at coordinate 7,523 of NZ_QWLE01000009.1, forward strand.
TTCCTCTGGCGCTGCCACCACCTGGTAAGCCGGATGGCCTGTCTCCTCGTAAATGGTGTAGTCAGCCTCCCAGCTAAAGGGGCGCTTGTCAAAATACAGCTTCATGCTTTATTGCCATGCGGATCGGCATGTGGACAAAGCAGGAAGAAACGCCTGCCTCTGCACCCGGTACCGCCCTTTCGTCAAGTTTTATTTATGCGCCCAGCGTGTATGCCATAAAATCCTGGAAGCTGCCTGTTTCCGCGCCGGTTATGTCCGCGCCTTCCCTGTGCTCCAGGCAGTCTGTTATCAGGTATACGGCAATGCCAGCCTGCATGGCCGCCAAATCCTCCCTGCAGTCATTCCCTGCCATCAGGCATTCTTCCGGGCGCTTTCCTGTTTTTTCCAAAATTTCCCGGTAGTAGGCTGGGTTTGGCTTGCAGTAAGAAGAATTTTCATAGGCAGTCACCAGGGAGAAGTCCTCTGGGGCAAGCCCCAGCCAGCTTAAACGGGTTTTCACAGCAACCTCCGGGAAAACGGGGTTTGTGGCCAGTATCACGTCATAGCCCTTTTCCCGCAGGCCCTGCACGGCTTTTTTCGCCAGAGGGTTTTCCCCTGTGGAAGCCCTGGCTTCGTGGAACTCCCGGGCATAAAAATCGTCAAACTCTGGGCGGAGCAGCCGGGCCTTTTCCCCCAGGATATCCCCGAACACCTGCCAGAAGCGCTCGCAGTTGGGCGCGCCGCCATCGTTCTGTACCATGGCCTCTGTGCCCTTCCACACAGCGTCTGTCAGGGGCTTTGGCTCATACCCAAAGGGAGCGGCCTTTTTCGCCAGCAGGCCGAAATAGGTTCTGACAAAGGCTTCTGCGTCCATGGGCAGCAGGGTGCCGTCCAAATCAAATAGAATAGTGGTTACGCTTTTTTCCAACAAAACATTTCCCTTTCTTCTGCCTTCGCTGGGCCGCGGCCCCGCTCTGGGGCGACCTGCTACACTGCCGCTTTCGTTGCCGTCACATCCACCCCAGTTCCGGCCACATTGTGAATGACCACGTCCCCGATATGGACAGGGGCCTTTATGACGGCCCTGCGGATTTCCTCCATGCAGGCAAAAATCTTCTCCTTGGGAATGTCGGTTTTGGTGCGCACAGAGGTAACGGGCACGCTTGCCCCCTCCACCTTCACTGTGGAGGTGACCGTGCGGGTGGGGGCGGTCACTTCTTTTCTGCCGTATTCCTCCCCACGCTTGCAAGTGTTCCCGGTGACAGACACCACCTTGCCACTTTCGTCCAGCTCTACCTTTAAAGGACAGCCCAGAGGGCAGCTAATACATGTAAGTTCCCGTACCATCCTTATTTCCCCTCCTGCCCGTCAGTGGCTTCCACCACGATTTCCTGTTCCGTTCCTGTAAACCATTCTTTCTTCAGCAGCACCTGTTCCATTTCCCCGGGGGCCATCACAGGCCTGGGGCGCTTCAAGACCTCTTTGCCGTCAATGAGCACCCGTACTGCGGCCTTCCGCATGTTGCGGCCCACCCGGAAGCGCACCACAGCCGCATCCCCCATGCGCTGGGGAGAGATGCTGGCAGGCACTGTATAGCGCACAGCCCCTGCGGGCTGTAAGGGGATTTCCTGCTGTCCCCCTTCCCGGCCCTCCCGGACAAACCGGGCGGCGCTGCGGCCTGCCTGCTGGGCCTCCTCAGAGACGTAATCCACCAGGTCGTGGACATGCAGCACGTTGCCGCAGGCGAATACGCCGGGGATGCTGGTTTCTAACTGTTCATTGACCACAGGCCCGCTGGTGACAGGGGAAAGGGACACGCCCACAGCCTTGGAAAGCTCGTTTTCCGGAATCAGCCCTACGGAAAGCAGCAGGGTGTCGCAGTCGAAGTGCTCCTCTGTGCCAGGAATGGGCTTGAGCTTTTCGTCCACCCGGGCAATGGTTACGCCAGTGACGCGCTCCTTGCCTTCAATGTCCACCACTGTGTGGCTCAGTTTCAGGGGGATGCCGTAATCGTCCAGGCACTGGACAATGTTCCGCTTGAGGCCCCCGGAATAGGGCATCAGCTCCGCCACGCACAGCACCTTAGCACCCTCCAGGGTCATGCGGCGGGCCATAATCAGGCCGATGTCGCCGCTGCCCAGGATGACCACCCGGCGCCCGGGCAGGTATCCCTCCATGTTCACTAAGCGCTGGGCCGTGCCCGCAGAGAAAATGCCCGCAGGCCGGGTGCCCGGGATGTTCAAGGCGCCCCGGGGCCGCTCCCGGCAGCCCATGCACAGCACGGCGGCCTTGGCCTCTGTTTGCAGAAGGCCGTCCTGGCGGCTTACGGAGGTGACAACCACCGAATCCCCCTGGCGCTGCAAATCCACCACCGTAGTGCTTAAAAGGTGGGGGATGCCCATTTCCCGGGCCTTTTCTATGTACCGGGCGGCATACTCCGGCCCGGTAAGTTCTTCTTTAAAGGTATGCAGCCCAAAGCCGTTGTGGATGCACTGGTTGAGGATGCCTCCCAGCTCTTTTTCCCGCTCCAGGATAATAACATCCTCCACGCCGCTTTCCCGGGCCGCAATAGCAGCCGCCAGCCCCGCCGGGCCGCCGCCGATGATAACAATGTCATGCTTCATGGCAATTCCTCCCTGTTGGGGCGCTGCCCCAAACCCCGCCAGGGAAACTCTTTGAAAAAAGCTTCCCTGGACTCTTTAAAAACTTCCAATTTACAGCCGCCCCGGGAACGCGATGGCCTCTGTAAGCGCGGAATTTATTCCGCAGCGAAAGACTTTCTGCCACGTCCCCCGCGTCCCAGATGCAACGTTACGTTGCCGCGTCACAGATCCAACGTTACGTTGGCTAGTCGCGGTACTCTTCCATTTCGTAGGCTTCCAGGATGTCGCCCTGCTTGATGTCGGAGAACTTCTCCAGGGTGATGCCGCAGTCATAGCCGTCGGCAACCTCCTTCACATCGTCCTTAAAGCGCCGCAGGGAGGCAATCTTGTCGTCTGCCACGATGATGCCGTCCCGCACCACCCGGACAAGAGCGTTGCGGGTGATTTTTCCGGCTGTCACATGGCCGCCGATAACCATGCCCACGTTGGAAATCTTGTAAGTCTCCCGGCACTCGGCGCGGCCCAGGGAAACCTCCCGGTACTTGGGCGCCAGCATACCCTTCATGGCAGACTCAATTTCCTCAATGCAGTCATAGATAATGCGGTACAGCCGCATATCCACCCCGTCCCGCTTGGCGCTTTCCTCCGCAACAGGATCCGGCCGGACATTAAAGCCCACGATAATGGCGTTGGAAGCGTTTGCCAGCATGACATCGCTTTCGTTCACAGCGCCCACAGCCCCGTGGATAATGTGTACCCGCACTTCCTCGTTGGAAAGCTTTTCCAAAGACTGCCGCACAGCCTCCACAGAGCCTTGCACGTCTGCCTTGACGATGATTTTCAGCTCCTTCATCTCGCCTTCCTTCATCTGCTCGAAGAGGTTATCCAGGGTAACCTTGGTCTGCGCCCGGAAGGTTTCCTCCTTCTGCTCGGTAAGGCGCTGCTCCACCAGTTCCCGGGCAAGGCGCTCGTCCGATACGGCGTTGAAGATGTCGCCGCCCACAGGCACGTCGTTCAGGCCCGTAATCTCAACAGGCACAGAAGGCCCGGCCTCCTGGCCCCTTCTGCCCTTGTCGTCCATCATGGAGCGCACCCGGCCCACGGTGGTGCCGGCCACAATAATATCCCCTGCGTGGAGGGTGCCGTTTTGCACCAGCACAGTGGCAATGGGGCCCATGCCCTTGTCTAAGCGCGCCTCCACCACAGTGCCCTTGGCGGCGCGGTCGGGATTGGCCTTTAGTTCCATCATATCGGCAGTGAGGATGATCATCTCCAAAAGGTCGTTCATGCCCTCTTTGGTGTGGGCAGACACTGGGATGCAAGGGGTGTCGCCGCCCCAGGCCTCGGGCACCAGCTCGTATTCCGTAAGCTGCTCCATAACCCGCTCCGGGTTTGCCCCCACCTTATCCATCTTGTTGATAGCCACAATAATGGAAACCCCGGCGGCCTTGGCGTGGTTGATGGCCTCCACCGTCTGGGGCATAATGCCGTCGTCCGCCGCCACCACCAGCACAGCAATGTCCGTCACCTGGGCGCCCCTGGCGCGCATGGTGGTAAAGGCAGCATGGCCGGGGGTGTCCAGGAAGGTTACGTCCCTGTCGCCCACCTTTACCCGGTATGCGCCGATGTGCTGGGTAATGCCGCCTGCCTCGCCCTCTGTCACATTAGAGTGGCGGATGGCGTCCAGAATGGAGGTTTTGCCATGATCCACGTGGCCCATAACCACCACCACAGGGGCGCGGGGCGCCAGGTTTGCCTCTTCGTCCTCGCTGTCGTCAATAATGCGCTCCTCAATGGTGACCACCACTTCTTTTTCCACCTTGGCGTGGAATTCGTCTGCCACTAACACCGCGGTGTCAAAGTCGATGGCGTCGTTGATAGCGGCGAACACCCCCAGGCCCATCAGCTTTTTGATAACCTCCGGGGCGGAAACCTTTAAGCGCAGGGCAAACTCGCCCACCGTGATTTCCTCCGGCACCTCAATGGTGATATGCTTTGCCTTGCGCTCCTGGGCAATGCGGCGCAAACGCTCGGCCTCTGTCTCCCGCTTGCCCCGGCGCTGCTGGCCCCGGCGCTGCTGGTTCCGGTTGGTGAACTTCTGCTTTGTCACAACATTGTCGTTCCGGGCGCCCACCTTCTGATCCGCAAGGCGGTCGTATTTCTCGCTGTATTTGTCAATGTTCACGTTAGACGTGCGGGTATCCACCACCCGGCGCACAGGCTGCTTCGGCTCCCGCACCTGCACAGGGGCCTGCTGCTTTCCGGAAGCAGGCGCGGCGGGCTTCTCCGGCTGCTTTGCCTGGGCCTGCTGGGGCTTTTGCCCCTTCTTTTCCTGGGGCTTCGCGCCCTTATTCGGCTGCTGCCTGTTCCCCGCTTTCTGGGCCGGGGCCTCTTCCTGGGGCTTTTCCGCCTGCGCCGCGGGAGCGGCGGTGCGCTCGGCAAAATAACTGTCCAGGCTTTCCATGTTCCGCTGCTGGGTAAAGCTTTCCAGCACAATGTCCAGCTCGTTTTCCTCCAGCGCGGTCATATATTTCTTGGGTTCGGGAAAGAACTTGGCCAAAGTATCTATAACCTCCTTGTTGGGGATGTTCAGATCCTTCGCCACCTCCCGCACTCTGTATTTCACCATCATAAGCAAATTCCTCCTTCTCGCTTCACAGCCTCTTTAAGCTCCAGCAGGGCTTTGGAAAACCCCTCGTCTGTCACAGCCAGCACCCCGGCCCTGACCCCGCAGGCTTTTCCCAGCTCTGCCATAGGCGCTTCCACCCGCACGCAGGGAATTTTCGCCCTCTCCGCTTCAAAACGCAAATTTTTGTAAGTCTTGCCGGAAATATCAGCCGCCGCCAGCAGCAGCCTTGCCTTGCCGTCCCGGGCGGCCTGGGCGCACAGGTCAAAGCCGCCCAGCACCTTGCCGGCGCGCCTTGCCAGCCCCAGCAGCGACAGCACCTTATCCGCCATCGGCACCCATCTCCTTTTCCATCTGTTCATATACCCCGTCCGGGATCTTGCAGGAAAACGCACGTTCCAGCCTTCTTGCCTTCCTGGCCTTTTGCAGGCAGGAAAGGCTCCGGCAGATATAGGCCCCCCGCCCGGGCTTCTTCCCGGTCAAATCCAGGGAGATTTCCGGCGGGACCCCTTCTTCCTTCTCAGGCCCCCGCACCACCCGTACCAGCTCTTTTTTGGGCTTCATTTCCCCGCAGCCCGTACACATCCGCAGGGGGATCTTCTTCTGCTTCATTTCCTGCCCTCCCTCCTGAGGCCGTGGGGCTTCGCCCCACACCCCGCAAACCTTTTTGTAAAAAGGTTTGATCCAAAAACCAAGCTACAGGCCGCAGCGCATCGGCCTACTATCCTTACTGTCTCTGTATATAAGGGCGCTTCGGGAGCGCCCTGAACACGCGATGGCCTCTGTAAGCGCGGAATTTATTCCGCGGCGAAAGGTTTCCGCCTGCGCTCCCCGCGTCTCGGGTGAAGCGTCACGCTTCCGCGGCGGAAGGTTTCCGCCTGCGTTCCCCGCGTCTCGGGTGAAGCGTCACGCTTCCGCGGCGAAAGGTTTCCGCCTGCGTTCCCCGCGTCTCAGAGCCAACGTTACGTTGGCGTCACGCTTCCTCGCCGTAGAAGCCGCTTTCGGGCTTGATGTCAATTTTCCAGCCGGTCAGCTTGGCGGCAAGGCGGGCATTCTGGCCCTTGTTGCCGATAGCCAGGGAAAGCTGGCTGTCGGGCACTGTCACCTTGCAGGAACGGGAACCGTCCTCGGCGGCCTCCACCTTCAGCACGCTTGCCGGGGACAGGGCTGCCGCAATGAACTTCTGGGGATCGTCGCTGTATTCCACAATGTCGATTTTCTCCCCGCCCAGTTCGTCCACAATCTCCGACACCCGGGCGCCCCGGGTGCCAATGCAGGCGCCCACAGCGTCCACGTCCGGGTTGTGGCTCTGCACGGCCAGCTTTGTGCGGGAGCCGGCCTCCCTGGATACAGCCTTTATCTCCACTGTGCCGTCATAGATTTCCGGCACCTCCGTCTCAAACATGCGCTTTACCAAGTCCGGGTGGGTGCGGGAGATAATGGCCTTGGGGCCTTTCTCCGTTTCCCTTACATCGACTACATATACTTTTATGTAGTCTCCCTCGTTTACGCTTTCCCCGCCAATCTGCTCGTTCTTGGGCAGCACAGCTTCCGCCTTGCCGATGCGCAGGGAAATGGCCCCGGTTTTCGGGTCAATGCGCTCCACCAGGCCGCTTACCAGCTCCTGGTGCTTGCTCTGGAATTCCTGCATCATCTGGCCCCGCTCGCTGTCCCGGATGCCCTGGCGGATAATGTTCCGGGCTGTCTGGGCTGCCACGCGCCCAAACTGCTTGGTGTCCAGCTTAATGCCCACCTGCTCCCCTAAAAGGGCCAGGGGGTTTATCTCCCTTGCCAGATCATAGAGGATTTCCCGGTTGGAATCCTCCACCTCTTCCACCACGGTTTTCAGCAGGTATACGTCAAACCGCCCGGTGTTTGCATCCACCCGCACGTCCACTTCTTCGTTGCCATAGTTGTTTTTGCAGGCTGTGGCAATCGCCTTCTTGATTTTGTCCAGCATAAAATCTACCGGGATGCCCTTTTCCTTTTCCAAAAGCCCCAAGGCCACAAACAATTCCTCGTTGCCCTGCTGCTCCGGCTCCTTCTTCTTCCGCGCCATTTTTCCAAACCACTCCTTATTATATCAAATACTTGCCGTTGTGCCAGAGTCATGTGACGGTAAAACCCGTCCACTCTATTTTGTTATGCATCATAATGTCATCTGTTTTTTCCATTCCCAGCTTTTCATAAAAGGGGACGGCGTTTTCATGGGGGCAGGTGTACAGTATAATGTCCTTTTCGCCGCCGGCTGTTTCCAGGGCCTTTTCCACCAGCGCCCGCCCAATCCCCTGGCCAGTGCAGGAGCGTATCACGCCCAGGTCTGTGATAAACAGCCAGTAGGCAAAGTCTGTAATGCCGAAGCACACCCCTGAAAGGGCGCCTGCGCTGTCCCGGGCTGTAAGGGAAATGGAAGCGTTTCCCACCAGCTTTTCTATGCGGGCCTCAAAGCGCTCCCGGGGATATTGGCTGCTCAGGTCTGTGTGCTTTAAAAACTCTATATATTCCGCTGCCGCAAGCCTTTCTGCCTGTATGGTGAACTCCATTTTACTGCTCCTAAAAATCGTCGTCCATTACCGTAACAGAAACGCACTCCTTCTTTTCAAAGCTTGCGGAGGTTTCCTCGTCCAGCCGGACTTCAAAGGAACCGGGAGGCGTGAAATCCACCAGCTCCCCGGAAAGCTCCCGCCTGCCGTCCTCCAGGGGCCGGATCAGCTTCACCTTCACCGGCGCGCCCAGATACGCTTCAAAATGCTCGGGCCGTGTCAGCTTCCGGTTCAGCCCCGGCGAGGACACCTCCAGCATATATTCCTGGGGGATGGGATCCTCCTTGTCCAGCTCCGGGCTGAGGGCGTGGGTCATGTCCACGCAGTCGTCTATGCCCACGCCGTCTTCCTTGTCGATGAAAATGCGCAGATACCACTGGGCGCCTTCCTTTACAAACTGTACGTCCCACAGCATCAGGTGAAGCCCAGCGGCTAACGGCTCTGCCATCTGCCGCACCCGTTCCGCCACGCTGCCTTTCTTTTTTGTCCCTGCTTCCAAGCGCCTCCCCTTCCTTTCCTGCCAAAGCAAACGAAAGAGCGGGTCGCCCCACTCTTTCATCATCCTTCCTATTACCATATCTAGTATACCACCCGGTTCCCCAAAAATCAAGGGCAAACCTACAGTTTTTCCAAGGTTTACAGGCCTTTTTGCCGGCAAAGAGGCCTGCGGGCCTCTCTCCCGGCTGCTGTCAGGCCTCTAACTGCCGGGAGAGGAACATGGCTGCGGCCTTGGCGCTTTCGGCGGCCTCCGCGCTGACCCGGGCGGGAGACTTCTCGCTTTTCAGAAGCATCACAGCCCCCATCACGTCTCCCACAGACACCACCGGGAACACAGCCAGCGCTGTGGCCGGCTGGCCCTGGGCCACCAGCACGGTGTTTTCCGCGTTGGAAATGAAATTCCGCTTCCCCTGCACCAGCTCCTCCAGCTGGGGGGAAAGGGGCTTGTGGAGCAGATCCTTTTTGGCAGAGCCGGCTACGGCGATAATCTGCTCGGTATCGCACACCACAGCCCCGTGCCCGGTCAGGTGTACCAGGGTTTCCGCATAGGCGGAAGCCAGTTGGGACATCTCCCCTACAGGGGAATACTTTTTCAGGATTACCCCGCCGGATACGTCTGTGAAAATTTCCATGGGCATCCCCTCCCGGATCCGCAGGGTCCGCCGGATTTCCTTGGGGATAACTACCCGCCCCAGGTCGTCTATCCTTCTAACAATGCCAGTCGCTTTCATATCAATAGCTCCCTTTCGCGCAAATTTATCAGGCCTGGCAGGGCGGCGCTTCCCATTCCAAAATGCCCGCCGCCCTGCCGGCTTTTTCCGTCTTAGTATTTGCCGGATTTTGCGCGTTATCCTTTTTTCTGGATGGGAAGATTAGGGCTTTCCCATTCCTAAAAGCCGCAGAAACAGATGCGGTTTTTAGGGCGTGTTCACATAAGATGAGCATGTGGATTTTTGAGCAGGTTTTTGGCAGAATCAAGTCAAAAATTCGCAGATGTACTTTGCGTACCTCAAGAATTTTTGGCAAAGAAGATGGCAAAAAACCGCCAAAAAGACGCTTGCAAGCGCTTGTGTGAACAGGCCCTAGGAAAAAGCCCTTGACTTTAGTATGAAATCGTACTATACTGGCATAGTACGATTTCATACTCAGAGAATCCAGGACGCCGGATTTTGCAAAGGAGGCCAGGAATCTATGGACGGGATGCGGGAGCAGGTAAGGCGCTTTAACCTGCTGGCTACAGAAATCGACGCGGCCTACCACGAGGCCACTTTAAAGCTGGGCCTTTCCGACAGCGCCATGATTATTTTATACACCATCTGCCTTTTTGCGGGGGCCTGCCCCTTAGGGGACATTGTGGCGCTGTCCGGCCTGCCCAAGCAGACAGTAAACTCCGCTCTGCGCAAGCTGGAGGGGGAGGATGTGGTATACCTGGAGGCAGAAGGCCGGAAAAAGCGGGTGTGCCTGACAGAGAAGGGCAGGGGGCTGGCAGAAAAAACAGCCCTGCGGATTATGGAAATAGAGAACGAGATATTCGCCTCCTGGACGCCGGAGGAGCGGGAAACCTATCTCCGGCTGACCCGGCGGTATCTTGCCATGCTGCGGGAAGAGATACAGGCTCTAAAATAGGAGGAAATATGCAAATTCAGCTTTCAGACCATTTCGACTTTAAAAAATTATTCCGGTTTACCCTGCCCTCTGTGGTGATGATGGTGTTCACCTCTATATACGGGGTGGTAGACGGGTTTTTCGTGTCCAACTTTGTAGGGAAAACACCCTTTGCGGCAGTGAACTTCATCATGCCCTTCCTGATGATCCTGGGGGCTGTGGGCTTTATGTTCGGCACAGGAGGCAGCGCCCTCATCGCCAAAACCATGGGGGAAGGGGACGGAAAAAAGGCGCAGCGGATGTTTTCCCTTTTTGTGTATGCCACTGCGGCGGCAGGCGCGGTTATCGGGGCGCTGGGGTTTGTGCTTGTCCGGCCTGTGGCGGCCTGGCTGGGCGCGGAAGGATCCATGCTGGAGGACTGCGTGCTGTATGGCAGGATTACCCTGCTGGCCCTGCCTGCCCTGATGCTGCAATATGAGTTTCAAAGCTTCTTTATCACAGCCGCAAAGCCCGGCCTGGGACTGGCTGTCACGGTGGCGGCAGGCTGCACCAACATGGTGCTGGACGCGCTTTTTACCGCCATATTCCCCTGGGGGCTGGCAGGCGCGGCAGCGGCCACGGCGGTAAGCCAGTTGGTGGGCGGCATTGTGCCTTCGTTCTACTTTGGGCGGAAAAACAAAAGCCTCCTGCGGCTGTGCGGGACAGGGTTTGACGGCAAGGCCCTTTTAAAGGCCTGCGCCAACGGATCTTCCGAGCTGATGAGCAATATTTCCATGTCCATTGTCAGTATGCTCTACAATGCCCAGCTTATCCGCTATGCCGGGGAAGACGGCATAGCGGCCTACGGCGTGCTGATGTATGTGAGCTTCGTGTTTTCAGCTATATTTATAGGCTATTCTACAGGCGTGGCCCCTGTGGTGGGATTCCACTATGGGGCAGGCAGCCATACAGAGCTGCGCAGCCTGTACCGCAAGAGCCTGGCAATCACCCTCACGGCTTCCGCTGTCATGCTGGCCCTGGCGGAAGCCCTGGCCCAGCCTTTTTCCGCTGTTTTCGTCAGCTATGATCCCGGCCTTTTCCAAATGACTGTACATGCCTTTGCCATCTATTCCTTCTCCTTCCTTTTTTCCGGGCTGGCCATTTTCGGCTCCGCTTTTTTCACCGCCCTCAACGACGGCCTGACCTCCGCCCTCATCTCCTTCCTGCGCACATTGGTGTTCCAGGTGGGCGCTGTGCTGGCGCTCCCCCTGATTTGGGGTATAGACGGCGTCTGGCTGTCCATTGTGGCGGCGGAGGTTATGGCAGCCCTCACCACAGGGGCGTTCCTTCTGGGGAAGCGGAAAAAGTTCCATTACTAGGGCTTGTTTGAAAAATTGCAAACACCGTCTTTTTGCCCCAAACGGGCGGCTTCTGCGTCAAAAACCCTCGTCAACCGGCAGGTTGGCCTGCGGTTTTTCCTGGAATCTGTCCACTTCTGACCCCAAATTCGTCATTTCCTCTATTTTCCAACAAGCCCTAAAAATTGCACGAAAACTTATCCCTGGTTCTGCCGGGGATTTTGCTTTGTGCATAGGCAGACAGGGCCTCACAAAAAGAGCCTTTCCGGTTCTCTATATCTATTTGACGGCAGGACGCAAATTTGCTATAATAGTTGCCGGGTTTTAAGGCCGATACCAGCGCAAGCTGTACACATAATAATTGAGAGACAAGGAAAGGAATGTGAAGGAATTAAAATGGGAAGCATCAGCGAGAGAGAAAATCTGCGGAACGTGGCGATTATCGCCCACGTAGACCATGGCAAAACCACTTTGGTGGATCAGCTTCTGCGGCAAAGCGGCATTTTCCGGCAAAATGAAGCGGTGGCAGAGCGGGTGATGGACTCCGGCGACCTGGAGCGGGAGCGGGGCATCACCATTCTCAGCAAAAACACGGCGGTGCTGTATAACGATGTTAAAATCAATATTGTAGACACCCCCGGCCACGCGGACTTCGGCGGGGAGGTGGAGCGGGTGCTGCTGATGGTGGACGGCGTGCTGCTTTTGGTAGACGCCTTTGAGGGCTGTATGCCCCAAACCCGCTTTGTGCTGAAAAAGGCGCTGGCTTTGGGGAAAAAGCCTGTGGTGGTTCTGAACAAGGTAGACCGCCCTGGCGCCCGGCCCGCCCAGGTAGTGGACGAGGTGCTGGATCTGTTCATCGAACTGGGGGCCAATGACGACCAGCTTGATTTCCCCGTAGTATACGCCTCTGCTCGGGACGGCTATGCCAGCCTGGATCCTTCGGCGCCCGGCACAGACATGACCCCCCTGTTCGAGATGATTATCAATGAAGTGCCCGCGCCCAGGGGAGATTTGGAAGGCCCCACCCAGGTGCTGTTTTCCAACATCGACTATGATGACTACGTAGGCCGCATTGGCATAGGCCGGGTGGAACGAGGCTCCCTGCGGGTGGGCCAGACTGTCACCATCTGCGGCGGCGGGGAAGAAACCCGGAAAAATGCCCGGGTGACAAAGCTCTACCAGTTCGAGGGCTTAAAGCGGGTGGAGGCGGAATCGGCAGGGTTGGGGGACATTATCGCTGTGTCCGGCATTGCGGATCTGAACATCGGCCAGACCGCCTGCGATACCGAGCATGTGGAGCCTCTGCCCTTTGTGAAAATCGACGAGCCTACTGTGTCCATGATGTTCATGGCCAACAATTCCCCCTTTGCCGGGCGGGAAGGCAAATATGTCACCTCCCGGAACCTGCGGGACAGGCTTTTTAAAGAAGTGGAGACAAATGTGGCCATGAAGGTGGAGGAGACAGATTCCACAGACACCTTCAAGGTGTCCGGGCGGGGGGAGCTGCACCTGTCCATCCTTATCGAACAGATGCGCCGCCAGGGGTACGAGTTCCAGGTATCGCCCCCCAGCGTAATATATAAGGAAAAGGACGGCAAGCGCCTGGAGCCAATGGAGCTTTTGATGATCGAGGTGCCGGACAACTATGTGGGGGCGGTGATGGAGAAAATCGGCGCCCGCAAGGCAGAGCTGCTCAACATGGGTTCCCGGGAAACCGGCTCCACCCACATGGAGTTTAAAATCCCTGCCCGGGGCCTTATGGGCTACCGCTCGGAATTTTTAACCGACACCAATGGCAATGGCATTATGAACCATGTTTTTGACGGCTATGAGCCTTATAAAGGGGACATCCAGCAGCGACAGCAGGGATCCATCATTGCCCATGAGACAGGGGCTTCCACAGCCTACGGCCTGTTCTATGCCCAGGACAGGGGCAGGCTCTTTATCGGCCCGGGGGTAGAGGTATACGAGGGCATGGTAGTGGGGGCAAACCCCAAAAACGAGGACATTGTGGTAAACGTGTGCAAGAAAAAGCACGCCACCAACACCCGTTCCTCTGGGGCAGACGAGGCCCTGAAGCTGACGCCCCATTCGGTTTTAAGCCTGGAGCAGTGCCTGGAGTTTATTGCCCCTGACGAGCTGGTGGAAGTGACCCCCCAGAGCATCCGGATGCGCAAAACCATCCTGTCAAAAGAACTGCGGATGAAGAAGGCCAGCAAGAGCAAGGGGTGAGATCCGGCCGGCAGGTTTTGCGGGAAAGGAGGTGGCAGCCAATGGATATAGTTATATTAGATTTAGAGTGGAACGCGGCCTACAGCCGCAGGCTCCGGGGGTATATCAACGAAATTATTGAGTTTGGCGCTGTGAAATGCGGGCCGGATCTAAAGGCCCGGTCTGTGTTTTCCTGCTTTGTGAAGCCCCAGGTGGGCAAACACATCAGCAGCACCATTTCCAGCCTCACCAGCATCACAGACGAAAACCTGGAGGAGGGCCTTTCCTTCATGCAGGCAGCGGCCCGCTTTAAGCGCTGGGCTGGAGACTGCGTGCTGATGACCTGGGGTACCTCGGACATCCTCACCCTCATTGAAAACTGCCGCTATTTCAGCGGCAGGGAGGAAGTGCCCTTTTTGTCCCACTATGTGGATCTGCAGCGGTATGCGCAGGTGCAAATGGGCTGGGGCACCAGCACCCAGGTGGGGCTTTCCAGGGCGGCAGAGCTTTTAGAGCTGGATGTAAGCGGCATGGAGCACCACAGGGCAAAGGACGACAGCCTGATGACCCTGGAAATTTTAAAGCAGGTGTATGACGAAAAAGCCATAGCGCCTTTTGTGGACATATGCGACCGGGAGTTTTACCGGCGCATGACCTTTAAAACCAGCTATGTCTGCGACCTGGGCAGCCCGCTGATTGAGGCCGGGCACCTGCGCTTTTCCTGCCCCAAATGCGGCGGGGAGGCAAAGCGGGTTACCCGCTGGAACCTGAAAAACAAAAGCTTCCGGGCGGAGTTTGCCTGCAAAAGCTGCGGGCATCCCTTTGGGGGCAGGCTGATTATCAAACAGAAATATGAGGGTTTATCTGTGAATAAGAAAACATTTCCCCTGCCAGAGATACAGGAGCCTAGAAAGGCTGTCCCCGGCCTTTTGGGCAATATGCGGCTGGAAATGCCGGAGGGCGTGGGCCTTCTGCGCTTCCCCGCCTTTGACAGCCTTCCCGTGGTAAACCACTGTTTTTCCACCCGGGTGGGCGGGGTGAGCAAGGGGGAGTTTGCCTCTATGAACCTGGGCACCAACCGGGGCGACCCGAATGAAAACGTAGCGGAAAACTTCCGGCTTTTCTGCCGCGCCGCCGGGTTTGAGGCCGAGTCCCTCGTTGCCGGGGCGCAGGATCACCATGTGAACATCCGGCAGGTAGGGCTTCCCGAGCGGGGCATCGGCATCTGGCGGGAAAAGGATATGGAAAGCATAGACGGCCTGTGTACAGACGTGCCTGGGGTTACCCTGGTGATTTACACAGCAGACTGCGTGCCCCTCTATTTTGTGGATCCGGAGCACCATGCCATCGGCCTGGCCCACGCCGGGTGGCGGGGTACGGCGGCAGGCATGGCAAAGGTAATGGCGGAGCGGATGCAGGCGGCCTTTGGCACGGATCCCCGGAAGCTGATAACCGCCATCGGCCCATCTATCTGCAAGGCCTGCTTTGAGGTGGACGAACCAGTGGCAGCGGAATTTCTCAAGCTGGAGAATGCGGAGAAGTTTGTCTCCCTGCCCACAGAGGCAGACGTAAAATACCATGTGGACTTGTGGGAATGCAACCGCCAGTTCCTGCTGCAGGCAGGGGTGCGGGAGGAAAACATCACCGTAGGCGGCGTCTGTACCATGTGCGAAAGCGACCTCATCTTCTCCCACCGCCGCACCCGGGGTCACAGGGGATCAAACTGCGCCATGCTGGCTCTGCAATAAGCTGGGAGCAAGGGGCAGGGCAGGCCCCGGCCCCGCCTCCCTTTGGGAGGCGGGCGCGGCCTGAAAGGCCGCGCAAAAGGGGAGCGCCGCTCCCCTTGGCCGGGGCGCCCTGCCGCTGGCATCCAGCGGAGAAAAGGGAGGAAACCTATGGAAACAGGCTGCACCCTGTGCCCCCGGGCCTGCGGGGTAGATCGCGGCAGGCAAACGGGCCGCTGCAAAAGCGGCAGCGCCATGCGCATTGCCCGGGCAGCCCTGCACCACTGGGAAGAGCCGCCTCTCAGCGGGGAAAGGGGTTCCGGCGCCATCTTCTTCACAGGATGCCCTTTGGGCTGCGTTTATTGCCAGAACGGGGAGATAAGCCGCCTGGAAAATCCCGGCAAGGAAATAAGCCCAAAGGCGCTTTGCGGCATCATGCAGGCCCTTGTGGAGCAGGGGGCGCACAACATAAACTTGGTAACCCCCACCCACTTTGTCCCGCAAATCCGGGAGGCCCTCATGCTGTACAAGCCCCCGGTGCCTGTGGTGTACAACTCCTCCGGTTATGAGCGGGTGGAAACCCTGCGCAGCCTTTCCGGCTTAGTGGATATCTACCTGCCAGATTTCAAATACGCGGAAAGCGCCCTTGCCAAAGGCCTTTCCCAGGCAGAGGATTATCCGCAGGCCGCCCTTGCCGCCATCAAAGAGATGGTGGAGCAGGCAGGCGCCCCTGTCTGCGACGAAAAAGGCATCATGCAGAAGGGCGTGCTCATCCGCCACCTGATTCTGCCGGGCCACACAAAAAATTCCCTGGAAGCATTAAAGCTTATCAAAGAAAACTTCCCCGGCATCCCTGTAAGCCTCATGGCCCAATACACCCCCCAGCGCCCCGTGCCCGGCTGCCCGGAGCTTTCCCGGCCCATCACCCGCCGGGAGCTGCAAAAGGTGCAGGACTGCCTGTTCAGCCTGGATCTTCCAGGCTTTGTGCAGTCCCGAAGCGCCAAGGGGGAAGCATACATCCCGGACTTCCACCAGTTTGAAACAGAAGGCCCAGCCCTTCTATAACGAAAATCCAAAAGGAGGCGTTTTGGCGTGATACACATCCACAGCAGATCGGCCTTGGAAAAAATCTTCCCGGACGCGGAGGATTTCCGCACGGAGTATGGCAGGGGAAGCAGCCTCAGAGGGGAAAGCTTTGCCTGGCAGGCTGCCATCAAATGGGACGGCTGGGGCACAAAACCCCTGCGCGTCCAGGTGGATTCCCCTTTAAAGGAGCATATCCGGCTCTACCGGGTGGGGAATGTCCCCTGCGAGCTGCCTGCCTATCCCGCCCGCCACGACAGCGACTACCTTTCCGTAAAGCCCGGCCTGTTCCCGGATCCCCTGTTCCCTCTTTCCGGGGCGCTGGAGGCAAACGGCTTCACCCAAACTGTGGTGTGGGTGGACGTCCTGGTGCCGGAGGACTGCTCCCCAGGGGAATACCCTGTCACCCTGCTGGCAGAAGGCGGGGAGGAAAGCGCCCAGTGTACCTTTACCCTGGAGGTTATAGGGGCTTCCCTGCCCAAGCAAAAGCTGATCTATACCCAATGGCTTCATGGGGACTGCCTGGCCCAGTGGTACGGGGTGCCTGTATATAGCGAGGAATACTGGTCTTTGCTTGGCCGCTATCTGCGGGCCGCGGCAGAGGAGGGCATGAACATGGTGCTCACCCCTGTGCTCACCCCTGCCCTGGACACAGAGGTAGGGGCCGAGCGGCCCCGCACCCAGCTTGCAAACATCCGGAAAACGAAAAATACCTATACCTTTGATTTTTCCAATCTGGGCCGTTTCATCCGTGTGGCCCAGGAGGCAGGCATGGAATACTTTGAGGTTTCCCACCTGTTCACCCAGTGGGGCGCGGGCTTTGCCCCCGCCATTTATGTGGTGGAAAACGGGTCCACCCTCCGGCTGTTCGGCTGGGATACCCCGGCTTCTTCCCCGGCCTACCGGGAATTCCTTGCCCAGTTCCTTCCTGCCCTCACAGGATATTTCCGCCGGACAGGCTTAGAGGGCAAGGTGGTTTTCCACATCTCCGACGAACCGGAGGAAAAAGACTTGGAGGCTTACAAAAAGGCCCGGGAATCGGTTCTGCCTTACTTAGACGGCTTCCCTCTGTATGACGCACTTTCCGACACAGCCTTCTTTGACAAAGGTTTGGTCAGCAACCCCATTGCCGCCACCAATCACATAGAGGGCTTCCTCCAGCGGGAGGCGCCGGGGCTGTGGGCCTACACCTGCTGTTCCCAGAACGTAGACGTGGCGAACCGCTTCCTGGCTATGCCCTCCTACCGGAACCGCATTTTAGGCTGGCAGCTTTATAAATTCAAAATCGCGGGATTCCTCCACTGGGGCTTGAACTTCTGGAACAGCCAGAACTCCCGCAGCCGGATAGACCCCTATACTGTAACAGACGCAGGCCGGGCCTTCCCCGGGGGCGACCCCTTCTCTGTGTATCCCGGCCCCGACGGCCCCATTAAATCCCTGCGCATGAAGGTGTTCCATCACGCCCTCCAGGATATGCGGGCCTTAGAGCTGCTGGAATCCCTCCGAGGCCCGGAGGCCGTGCAGGCCCTTCCCGGCTTTGGCGGCATGACCTTCTCCACCTATCCCCGATCCCCTGGAAGCCTTCTGGCCTGGCGGGAGACAGTGAACGGGGAAATTGCCAAGCACATGGCGGAAAAGGAGCAGGCAGATGGATAAGGTAATCCTTAGGGGCCTGGAGATTTTTGCCTATCATGGGGTGAACCCGGAGGAAAAGCGGGATGGGCAGCTTTTTGTGCTGGACATCACCCTGCTTGCCGACCTCTCCCAAGCCCGGAAAAGCGACAGCCTGGAAGATACGGTAAACTATGCCGCTGTGCGCAAAACCGTACAAGGGGCCTTTACCGAAACGAAATACAACCTGATAGAGCGGGCGGCCCAGGCTGTGTGCGACGCGGTGTTCGCAGGCTTCCCCCAGGTGGAGGAAATCACCCTCCGGCTTAAAAAGCCGGAGGCCCCCATGAACGCCGTGTTTGACTATGCGGCAGTGGAAATCACCCAAAAGAGGGAGGAAAATCCATGAAAACCGTACTGGGCCTGGGCGGCAACCTGGGGAACCGGGAAGAAAACCTGGCAATGGCTGTGGAAGAACTGGAAAAGCTGCCCCGCACGCGGCTTCTTGCCATGTCAAACCTTTATGAGACGGCTCCCTTTGACGTGGCGTCAGAGCAGCCGGACTATCTTAACTGCTGCGTGCTGGCGGAGACAAAGCTTTCCCCGGAAGAGCTTTTAGAGCAGTGCCTTGCCATTGAGGACAGGCTCGGCCGGGTGCACACAGAATACCATGGCGCCCGCACTGTGGACATTGATTTGCTGCTGTTTGAGGGCTGCCGGAAGGACACAGAGCGCCTCACCCTGCCCCACCCCCGGATGCTGGAGCGGGCCTTCGTGCTGGCGCCCCTGTCCGATTTGTTCCCCGGGCACATTGCCCCGCCTTTTCAATTCGATTTTTCCGAAGCATACCAAGCGGTGGACAAAACCGGGGTGCGGCTATATAAATAGGGGCCATATGGCCCTTATTTTTATACCGGGCCTTCATACAGCCTTCACATTGCCGGGGTATACTACAATCGGCACACTTGAAGAATTCCATTTTTCAAGTGTGGTGACTATAGAGTTTGCAGCGGGCCACGCGGCACCGGGCAGAAAAATGAAAAACAAAGGTTTTTGGAGATTCTTAAGAACCTTTTTCCTCAAAAAAGTTCTTAAGCCGCCGGAGGCAAAGCGCCGGAATCCCGGCGCGCTTTAGCAAAAAGGAGGGAGCGGGATGTACCGTTTGCTGGTTGTGGATGATGAAGAAAAAATCCGGAAGCTGATACGGAAATACGCAGAGTTTGAGGGGCACCAGGTGACGGAAGCGGAAAACGGCATGGAAGCGGTGGAACTGGTGCGCCGCAGCCCGGAGGGCTTTGACCTGGTGATTATGGACGTGATGATGCCAGAGCTGGACGGCTTCTCCGCGGCAGGGGAAATCCGGAAGGCTTCCCCCATGCCGGTGCTGATGCTTTCTGCCCGGGGGGAGGAATACGACCGCATCCATGGCTTTGAGCTGGGAGTGGACGACTATGTGGTAAAGCCCTTTTCCCCCAAGGAACTGATGCTGCGGGTAAACGCCATTATGAACCGGGCCAGGCCCCAGGAAGAAAACGCAAAGCGCAGGCAGGTGGCGCTGGAGGGCCTCTGCATTGACTTTGACGCCCGGGTGGTGACAGTGGACGGGCAGCGGGCAGAGCTTTCCCCCAAGGAGTACGAACTGCTCACCTACCTGGTGGAAAACAAGGGCCTGGCCCTCACCCGGGAGATGCTCATCACAAATGTGTGGGGCTATGACTTTTACGGGGACGACCGCACCCTGGATACCCACATCAAGCTTTTGCGCAAATCTTTAGGGCCTTACAGCCGCTTTATCGTAACCCTGCGGGGCGTGGGCTACCGCTTTGACGCATGAGAGGGCGGGAGAAAGGGGGCAAGGGCCTGCCCCCAAGGCCCCTGGGGCTGCGGGCGCAGATTACGGCGGGGTTCTGCCTCTTTGCCCTGCTCATCCTGCTGCTGCTGTGGGTGCTGCAAACCGTCCTGCTAAACCCCTTCTACCGGGCCATTAAAACCGGGGAGGCACGGCGCATTGCCGATTCTATTGCGAAAAACATCGACAGCCCGGAACTGGATTCCCTGGCCTATGATACCTGCCTGCACACAGGCGTGAATATTTTTATCACCGACCCTATCGGGCGCAGCCTGGTGGCTTACCGCCAGAGCTTTAAGGACAGCCTGGTGGCGGGCATGGGCCGCCTGGAGCGCATTGCGGCCTTTGACAAGGTAAACCTTCTAGGCGGCTCTTATATGGAAACCTTCACCTCCCGGAGCGGCGGCGCCCAGATCATGCTTTTAGGGGTGATGGCCCCCACTGCCTCGGAGGAATACTGGCTGGTGCTGGTGGAATCGGAAATCACCCCGGTAGACGCCACAGTGGACACGCTGCGGGTGCAGCTTTTCTGCGTCACCCTGGTGATGCTCCTGCTGGGGGCGGCTCTGGCAGCCTTCCTGTCCCGGCGGATTGCTGGGCCTCTCACCGCTATGAGCGAATCCGCCAAGCTTTTGGGGCAGGGGGATTATTCCATCCGCTTTCAGTCCCAAGGGGCCAGGGAGGTCAGCGAACTGGCCCAAACCCTCAACTATGCCGCCGGGGAGCTTTCCAAGGTGGACAAGCTCCGCCGGGAGCTTCTGGCAAATGTATCCCACGACCTGCGCACGCCCCTTACCATGATAAAGGGCTATGCCGAAGTCATGCGCGACCTGCCCGGGGAAAACACCCCGGAGAATGTCCAGGTGATTGTGGAGGAAACAGAGCGTCTGACAAACCTTGTCAACGACCTGCTGGATCTCTCTAAGCTGGAAGCCGGGGCTGTGGGGCTGGTGAAGTCCAGGTTCAACCTCACCGCCTGCATTAAGGGGATCCTCACCCGCTATGACAAGCTGGCAGATTACAGCTTCCCCTTTGCCTTTGAGGAGGAAATCTGGGTGGAGGCAGACGAGCTGAAAATCTCCCAGGTGGTGTATAACCTGGTGAATAACGCCATCCACTATGCCGGGGCGGATAAAACCGTCTCCCTTGCCCAGACAGTCCTGGAGGGCCGGGTGCGCATCAGCGTCTCCGACACAGGGGAAGGCATTCCGCCGGACAAGCTCAAGGACATCTGGGAGCGCTATTATAAAGTGGACAAAGAGCACCGCCGGGCACAGATAGGCACCGGGCTGGGGCTTGCCATTGTGAAAAACGTGCTGGAGCTTCACGGCGGAGCCTATGGGGTGGAAAGCACCCTGGGCCAGGGCAGCGTCTTCTGGTTCGAGCTGCCCGCCTGCGGGCCGGAGTGATATAGAAAAAGGGAGCCATTTGGAAATATATGTTTTGTTGAGCCATCAAGCAAAAGAAAAAAACAAACTCAGAACCTGTATTCATAATCGAAATTGCCAGTTGAGCGAGAATTTTGGAGCCAGTCAAGGCGGATTTTCGCGGGCATGCTGGCGCGTGGCAAAAAATTTAACACAGAATGGCTTCAAAAAAGGCCGCTCAGATGGTGGTTACAGGTTGTGGAATACAGGTTCTCAAATAAAAATACCTAAGAAAACTGTAAAAAGCTTTCTTAGGTATTTTGCCTAGCCCCCCAGGCTCCCTTGAGAGCCTGGGGGGCTTTTGGGTTCCCGCCTTATCCTTTGGGGATGTCCGCAATTTTTAAAGCCGGAGCGGCAATATATTTGTTGCAAAGGGGCAGCAGGGGGCCTGTGCCAAAGGCCATAATCAAGGTGCCCAATCCCACAGTGGCCCCGCAGAGGAAACCGATGGCCACACAGGTAAAGTCGCTGATAATGCGCCACCAGCGGAACGGGATTTTCGTCCTGTTGGGGACGATAAAGGACACGCAGTCATAAGGGGCCATGCCCAGGTTGGCGGTTACGTAAAAGGAACAGCCTAAAATCTGGCACACCACGCCCAGGAGGGTGAGGGCCACCCGCAGGGGTATGCCCAGTTCCTCTGTGGGCGGGGCTATGTCCGCCAGCAGGGAGTTGCAGATGTCTGCTGTGATGCCGATGAGGAACATGTTGCCCAGGGTGCCCAGCCCCAGCATGGAACGGTCAATAAAAAATATGGCTGCCAGCAGGATGCCGTTAAAGATAATCTGCCACGTGCCAAAGGTCAGCCCCAGCTTGGAGGAGACGCCCAGGTTCAGGGTGGAAAAGGGATCCGCGCCCATGCCCCCCAGTACATACAGGGATACCCCTATACCCATAATGATAACCGCTGCCAGCATGGCGGTGATGCGCCTGGGCAGCCGCTGCCCGGCATACCGGCCTGTGTATTTTATCCGCTTCCCCATCTCACTGCCTCCTTTTTTTGTCAGGTACAGTCTACACAAATATCAGGAAAAGCGCAATCCCCCTGCCGCTGGTTTTTCCCCCGCCAGAAGAATTTCCACGTTTTCACTGAAATCCATTTCCCAGCCCCGCTTTTTTTCTACAGAATCCTCACAGGGCCAAAGCGGTGACTGCCCGGGGAAGCCCGGCCCAGTCTTTGTGGAGGACAATCTGCGAAAGGCCGGAGGCCTGGAAAAGCCCCATAACAGCCTCTCCCTGCTCCTCCCCGATCTCCACCCCCAGCACGCCGCCCTGGTTCAGAAGGGGAACCCATTCCTTGGCAATGGCCCGGTAAAACAGCAGGCCGTCCGGGCCGCCGTCCAGGGCCATGGCAGGCTCCCTCTGCACCTCCGGCTGGAGGGAGGGGAGAATGTCTTTGGCAACATAGGGAGGGTTTGCGGCAATCACGTCCAGCCCCTGGAACCGGGCTGCGGTTTCCCCTGAAAGGATGTCCCCCTGAAAAGCCCTGACAGGGTATTGGGGATATGCTTGGAGGTTTTTTTCCAGATAGGAAAACGCCTGGGAGGAAAGCTCCAGGCAGTCCATTTGAAGCCCTGGGCACAGGGAGCAAAGCCCCAAGGCCACAGCCCCTGTGCCCGCGCAGAGATCCACCCCCGAAAGGCACTCCCTTCCCGCAAGCTGCCGGGCAAGGGCCTCCACCAGAACGGCTGTGTCCTCCCGGGGCACCAGCACCCCTTCCCCCACCTGCAGGGTAAGGCCCATAAAGTCCCAGCGCCCCAGGATATATTGTAAGGGCCTGCGGCCTGCCCGCTCCCGGACTGCCTGCAAAAAGGCCTGCCGGGCAGGTTCCGGGCAATGCTCTTCCCCATGAACCGCAAGGCCGGGGCGGTCTAAGGAGAAAAAGTGCCGGCACAGCAGTGCCGCGTCTGTGCCGGGATCTTCTATGCCAGCGGCCCGCAGCCGGGAAAGGCAGTGCAGGTATAGCTGCCGGTAGGTGTCCGCCTTTTCCGTCACGAGAGCAAATCCTCCCCGTTTTCCGGGATAACCGCCTCCATGGCGGCAATGGCGGCCTCTATCATTTTATCATCCGGCTCCTTCACCGTGATGCGCTGCATCCAAAGCCCCGGGGCGGTGACAATCCGGGAGAGAAGCCCTGTGTGTTTGGCGCAGGCCTTTTGCAGCTCAAAGCCGATGTTTACCATCAGAGGGATGCACAAAAGCTTTGTCACTGTGCGCAGGAAGGGGTTTTCAAAGGGAATGAAAAAGCCCACGATAATGCCGATAAGCAGCATGAGAATCAGGAAGCTGGTGCCGCACCGGGGATGGAACCGCTTCTGCTTTTTCACATTCTCCACAGTCAGGGGCAGATCGTTTTCATAGCAGAAGATGGTTTTATGTTCCGCCCCATGATACTGGAAGGTGCGGCGCATGTCTGGCAGCAGGGATACCAGCAGGATGTATCCCACAAAGATGGCAATGCGCAGGAAGCCCTCAAAAACAGAGCGCCAGGGGGCGATGTCAGCGGGAAAGGCTTTTTGCAGCAGGTTAAAGAGGACTGTGGGCAGGAAAAAGAACAGCAAAATGGCAAGGGCCACGCCCAGCACGCCGCCAATTGCCATCACCGCCCCGGTAAGCTTTTCCCCCAGGTGATCATACAGCCACTTGTCCAGGCCGGAAAGCTCCTCTTCCCCGTCCTCCTCCGTCAGCTTGTCCGCGGAGATGGACAAGGCCTTGTAGCCCAGGCGGAAGGTGTCCACCAGGGAGAAAATGCCCCGGATGAAGGGCTTGCCCAGAATGGGCCATTTATCCCGCAGCCGGGGGGCTGTAATGTCCTCTGTGGTGATGCGGCCCTTTTCGTCGCAGAAAGCGGCTGTGGTGCGCTTGGGGCCAACCATCATAATGCCTTCAATCAGGGCCTGCCCCCCGATGGTGGTAATTTTCTTTGTTTTTTCCATTTATTCCCGATTCCTTTCCAGCAGCTTTTGTATCTCCGGCGTCTCCACAAGCCCGGGCGACGCCTCCAGGGTGGCGCACAAGGGCAGGGAAATGGCAACGCAGGTACCCGCCCCTTCCTGGCTCTCCAAAGCGAGGGCGCCGCCATGCATGGCGGTGATTTCATCTGCCAGCGCCAAGCCAATGCCAGAACCTCTCACAAGCTGGTTTGCCTTGTAAAACTTCTTCTTCACATTAGGCAGGTGCTCTGCCGGAATGCCGCAGCCTGTGTCTGTCACCAGCACCTTCACATAGCCCGCTTCTACAGAGGCCGCCACGCTGACGGCTCCGCCTTCCCCTGTATATTTCAGGGCGTTGTCCAGGATGTTCACAAACACCTGCCGCAGCCTGTCCCTGTCCCCGTAAACCGGGGCCAACTGGTCTGTCTCCGCATAGCGCAGCTCCTTGCGCTCTGTCCTGGCCCGGTCGGTAAAGAGGTACACCGCTTCGTCCAGTTCCGCAATCAAATCCAGCCGCTCGGCAATCAGGCGCATGCGCCCGCTTTGCAGCCGGGAGAAATCCAGCAATTCTTCCACCAGGCCGGAAAGCCTCTCCGACTCCCGGATAATCACCCCGATGCCCTTTTCCTCTGTGCCGGGATCCGCCCCGCCCTGGAGGGTTTCGGCCCAGCCCTTAATGGCTGTAAGGGGGGTGCGCAGCTCGTGGGAGACAGAGGAGATAAAGTCGTTTTTCATCCGCTCCGCCGCCCCCAACTCTCCCGCCATGTCGTTGATAGCATCGCAAAGCTGGCCTATCTCGTCATCCTTGGACTTCTCAATGCGCACCTCAAAGTCCCCCTGGGCAATCTGCCGGGCGCTCTGGCTTACCTGCCGCACAGGCACCAGGATGGAGCGGATAAAGTAGGCGCCGCTTAAAGTGAGCAGCAGCATGATAAAGGCTCCGGCCAGCACCAGGGCGCTTATGACCAAAGCTGTCTGGCGGTCGGCCCGCTCCAGGGAAACCATATAGCGGATGGCCCCAATCAGGCTTCCGCTGCTGTCCCGCACAGCCCGGGTGACAGCCATCACCTTTTCCCCTGTGTCCAGCTCCCCCACCCATTTGCCGGCATTGTCCCCGCTTCTCAAGGCCATTTCATAGTCGGGCATGGCCTGCTGCTGGTCAGGCTCAAAGCCTGTGGAGGTGATGAACACCTTGCCGTCCTTGCTTAAAGCCATAATTTCCATCCGGTTTTTTTCCTGGAACACGTTTTCGATGTAGTCCCGGGTAATGGCGGTGAACTCGGAGGTTTCATATCCCCCAGAGCTTCCTGGAAGCCAGTTGAGCAGTTCCTCCAGCCGCCCGGTGAGGGCCAGCTCCATGCCGTTATAGGTGGAGCTTTGCACCATCATGGAAAGGGTGAGGATGGAAACCAGCAGAATTAGAAACACCACCCCGATGGTGTTGATAAACCACCGGCGGGAAATCCCTCTTGTCACGGCGCGCCTCCTTTCTCCGGGCGGGGAAGGCCGTGGGGCGCTGCCCCACACCCCGCAACCCCTTTTGAAAAAAGGGGTTGACCCTAAAACCGCGTTTTATTCTTTTTCTTTTTAGGGGCAGTCTCTACAGCAGCCCCAGCCCCAGAAGCTGTTCCCGGCAGGCCGCTTCCACCTTCTCCGCCGCCTGGGACAGGGTCATCCCGGGCAGGGTGAACCCGGCGGCTCCCGGGTGCCCGCCGCCGCCAAAGCTTTCCCCGATTTCCCGGGCGTTGGCAGGGGGGTTGCTGCGCACAGAGCCTTTCACCGTGCCGTCCTCCTTCTCCTTTAAGGTGACGCCTAAAAGCACGCCCTTTATCTGCCGTGGCAGGGATGCCACCCCTTCCAGTTCGCCGTCCCGCACGCCTGTGCGTTCATATATGGAAAGGGGCACCTGCATCATGGCGCACTTCCCGCCGCAGGAAAAGGCCATGCCCTCCATCAGCAGCCGTTCGGCCTCTACCTGGGCCCTGGACTTATTTTCAAACATCTTCCGGTTTATTCCGAACCCGTCAGCCCCCCGCTCCAGCAGGGACGCCGCGATACGGTGGGTGCGGGGGGTCACGCTGGCATAACGGAAGCACCCGGTGTCTGTGGTAATGCCGGTGTACAGGCAGTCCGCCATGGCCTTGTCAACGGAGACCCCCAGCTCCTCCAGCAGCAGGTAAATAAGCTCGCTGTTGGCGGCGGCATCCGGCTCCACCCAGCTTTCCCAAGCAAAGGGGACATGCCCGCTGTGGTGGTCAATGGCCAGATCTATCCGGCCCGCATATTCCTTTTCCAGCCCCCCCAGCAGGGAGGGCGTGGCCACGTCTACCGACACGATATGGGCAGGCTCCCGGTCAAGGGGCGCAAGCCCCTCAAAAAGATAGCTGTATTTTTCGTCAATTTTGTCCCCGCAGGCAAAAAAAGCCCGCTTTCCCAAGGCGCCAAGCCCCCGCACCAAGGCCCCGGCAGAACCCAGGGTATCCCCGTCCGGAGAAGCGTGGCACAGCACCAGGATGTCGTCCCAGCCCCGCAGCAGCGCGGCTGCCTTCATGCAGTCTGCCATCAGTCCTCTTCCTCCTCTTTTGGCTCTTCTTCCTCCGGAATGTCCAGATCCTGAAGCATCCGGGAAATGGACGCGCCATAAGCAATGGAATCTGTGGCCTTGAAAATCAGTTCCGGCACGTGCCGCAGCTTCAGCCTGCGGCCCAGCTCCCGCCGGATATATCCCCCGGCAGATTTCAGCCCCTGCACAGCAGTTTTTGTGCGCTCCATGCCCTCCATGGTGCTGGCGTATACGGTGCAGTAGGAGAGGTCGTTTGTCACCTCCACCCGCACGATGCTCAGCAGGCAGTCCTTCACCCGGGGATCCTTCACCTCCCGCAGGATTGCCGTCAGTTCCCGGTGTACGTCCTCCGTCACCCGGGCTATCTTGTTTCCTGCCATCTTTACGCTGCTCCTCTCTGCCAGAGGCAAAACGCTTCTGCCTCCGGCGGCATAAGAACTTTTTTCAGGAAAAAGGTTCTTATGCATCTCCAAAAACCTTGGAGAACGGTCATTTATTTCATTCCTGCATTTATTCTTTACAGCAGGGCGGGATTATCCCCCAAAGCGCTGCATAAAATCTGTATAATAGTCCCCGGCTTTGAAGCGGGCGTCCCGGACAATTTCAATCTGGCTCTCAATGTTATTGCGGGTGCCTCCCACCACCAGCTCGCACAAAGCGGACTGCATCTTGCGGATGGCTTCCCCCCGGGTGGAGGAATAGACAATCATCTTCCCAAGCATGGAGTCATAATAAGGCGGGATGTCATAGCCCTGGTAAAGGAAGGTGTCAAAGCGCACCCAAGGCCCGCCAGGCGTGTGGAAAAAGCCCACCTTGCCTGCGCCCAAGGCGTTGATGCGGCACTCAATGGCAGCCCCCCGCACCTGGATATCCTCCTGGGTGAAGTCAAGCGGCACTCCCGCCGCTATGCGGATCTGCCACTTCACAATGTCCACCCCGGTTACAAGCTCTGACACAGGGTGCTCCACCTGCAGGCGGGTGTTCATCTCCATGAAATAGAAATGGCCCGCCTTGTCCATGAGGAATTCCACTGTCCCCGCGTTTTCATAGCCCGCCGCTTTGGCGGCCCGGGCGGCTGTTTCCGTCAGCTTTTCCCGCAGCTCCGGGGTGACGGCGGGGGAGGGAGACTCCTCTATCAGCTTCTGGTTATTCTTCTGGATAGAGCATTCCCGCTCTCCCAGGCACACAGTGTTCCCCGCCTTGTCCGCCAATAGCTGTACCTCAATGTGCTTGACAGGGGCCAGATATTTTTCCAGATACATCCTGCCGTCACCGAAAGCCTTTTCCGCTTCCTGGCTGGCTGTGCCAAAGGCTTTTTCCATGTCCTCCGGCCTTTTCACCAGCCGGATGCCCTTGCCGCCGCCGCCGGCGCTGGCCTTAATCAGCACAGGATATCCGATGGCTTTTGCTGCCTCGCAGGCCTCCCCGGCGTCTTGCAGGATGTCTGTGCCGGGGGTGACAGGCACGCCGTTTGCCTGCATTAAACGGCGCGCGGCGTCCTTGTCCCCCATTTGGGAGATAACCTCTCCGGGAGGGCCGATAAACACCAGGCCATACTGCTTGCACATTCCGGCAAACCCGGCGTTTTCCGCCAAAAAGCCGTAGCCGGGATGGATAGCCTGGGCGCCTGTGGCGATGGCGGCGCTGACAATGCGCTTTGCGTCCAGATAGCTTTCCTCCGCCCGTGCGCCTCCAATGCACACAGCCTGATCCGCCAGGGCCACGTGAAGGGACTCCTTGTCCGCCTGGGAATACACCGCCACTGTGGAGATGCCCATCTCCTTGCAGGCCCGGATAATGCGGATGGCGATTTCCCCCCGGTTCGCAATTAAAATCTTCGTGAACAATTTGTTTTCATCCTTTCAAGAGGAGCCAAAAGCCCGCCCCTTATTCCGCCCCGTCTACCAGGGCAAAGGAAAATTCCGCGCTTACGCACACCTTGCCGTTTACGCGGCCCACGCCCTTGGCAAAGTAAAAGCTGCCCCGCTGCCGGGTAAGCTCGCATTCTGTTTCCAGGGTGTCCCCAGGCTTCACCTGCCCCCGGAACTTCACATTGTTCAGGCTTGTAAACAGGGGCGTTTTTCCCTGCGCGCTTCCAATAAGCAGCACGCAGGCCGACTGGGCCATCATCTCGCACTGGATAACCCCCGGCACCACCGGGTTCCCGGGAAAATGCCCCTGCAGAAAGTATTCGTCCCCTTTAATATGGCATTTGCCATGGGCCTTGCCGTCTATCAGCTCCACCTCGTCCACCAGCAGCATCGGCTCCCGGTGGGGCAGCAGCTTTTTGATTTCTTCCTTGTTCATACCAGTACCTCCTAAGACCTTGGGAACTGTCTCGTCTGCCGACTCGGTCGGCTCATGGTCCGCCCCCAATCCCCTGCAAGCCCTTTAAAAAGGGCTTGCGCCTAAACTATTCCAAAACAGAAGTATTATATTATTCTAAATAGTGGTTGCCCGTATTCCACCACCTGGCCGTTGCTCACGCAGATTTCCGCCACCCTGCCGGAAACCTCCGCCGGGATCTCGTTCATCAGCTTCATGGCTTCGATAATGCATAAAGTGTCGCCTTTTTCCACCTGATCCCCTACAGCCACAAAGGGCTGGCTCTCCGGGGAAGCCGCCGCGTAAAACACCCCCACTGTGGGAGACGCCACCAGGGTGCCTTCCTTCTGGGCAGGGGCCTGCTCCGGGGCCGGGGCCTCCACAGGGGCCGGCACAAAGGGGGAACCCTCTGCCTGGGGGAAGGCCGCGGCCTCCTGCCGGCGCTCCAGCTTCAGGGAAACCTCGCCTTCTTTAAACGCAAGGCTGGTCAGGCCGTTTTCTTTCATCAGCCTTGCCAGGGCTTCAATCTCTTTTATTTCCATACCTGCATCCTTTCTGGTTCAGGGACTGCCCGCGGTTTTCGGGACAGTCCCCGGTTTGGAAGTTTTTATAAAGCTTTTTTAAAGGCCAGATAGGCGTTGTGCCCGCCAAAGCCCAGGGAAGCCGACAGGGCCAGCTCTATCTCCGCCTGCCGGGCTGTGTTCGGCACATAGTCCAAATCGCAGTTGGGGTCAGGCTCTTCATATCCGATGGTGGGGGGCACAACGCCCTCCTCCAGGGCCTTCACGCAGGCAATGGCCTCCACAGCCCCTGCGGCGCCCAGCATATGCCCTGTCATGGACTTGGTGGAACTGACCATGCATTTGCGGGCCGCTTCTTCCCCCAGCCCCTTTTTAATGGCCAGGGTTTCGCAGGAGTCGTTCAAGGGGGTGCTGGTGCCGTGGGCATTTACGTATATCTTCGCGGGATCCCCGCAGCCCCCTGCCTCGTCATAGGCCATTTTCAAGGCCCGGGCGCCGCCGGCAGCCTCCGGATCCGGCGCGGTGATATGGTGCGCGTCGCAGGTGACCCCGTAGCCGCAAAGCTCCCCGAAAATTTTTGCGCCCCGGGCCTTGGCGTGCTCATATTCCTCCAGCATCAAAGCGCCCGCGCCCTCGCCCATAACAAAGCCGTTGCGCCTGGCGTCAAAGGGCACGCAGGCCTTTTCCGGATCCTCTGTAGTGGAAAGGGCCTTCATGCTGGCAAACCCCGCCACCCCCAGGGGGATAATAGCCGCTTCCGCGCCGCCTGTCAGCACCGCGTCCAGATAGCCATGCTTAATGGCCCGGTAGGCCTCGCCAATAGCGTTGTTGCCTGTGGCGCAGGCTGTCACAGCCGGGATGGCAGCGCCCTGGAATTTGTATTTAATGGCGATAAGGCCGCTTGCCATGTTGATAATCAGCGCGGGGATGAAGAAGGGGGACACCCGCCGGGGGCCTTTTTCCATCAGCGCCTGCTGCTGCGCGGCAAAGGTTTCAATGCCCCCAATGCCAGAGCCGAAATAGGTGCCGATGCGCTCCGGCTCCAAAGTGCCCACAATGCCGCTTTCCTCCACGGCCTGCCCGGCCGCTGCCATGGCATACTGGCAGAAAAGGTCAAACTTGCGCGCGTCTCCCTTGTCCATGTACCGCAAAGGATCGAAATCCTTTACCTCTGCGCAAACCTTTACCTTGTATTCTGCCGCGTCGAATTTCGTAATCGGCCCTATGCCGCATTTCCCGGCCTTTAAAGCCTCCCAGAAGCTGGGCACGTCGTTGCCTATGGGTGTTACGGCGCCCATGCCTGTTATCACAACTCTACGCAATGTGTAAACGTCTCCTTTCCCTGTTCCGCCTCCGGCGGCTGAAGGAACCTGCCTTTGCCAGGCCCCTTGAAGAATCTTCAAAACCTTGCGGCGCACAAAGGTCGTGCGTTTCCAGGGCTTCCCGCCCTGTATCCGGGATTCTTACGTTGCCAGGCCCCCGTCCACCCGTATGGTTTCGCCTGTGATATAGTCGGAATCCGGGGAAGCCAGGAACAGGGCCGCGTTTGCCACGTCCTCCGGCTTGCCCATTTTCCTCATAGGCACCTGCTGCAAAAGGGGGTTGTCCTCCTTGATGTCCTTTGTCATGTCTGTCTCAATGAAACCGGGGGCAATGCAGTTGCAGCAGATGCCCCGGCCTCCCAGTTCCTTGGCAACAGACTTGCTCATGCCGATAAGCCCGGCCTTGGAGGCGGCATAGTTTACCTGCCCGGCATTGCCCACCAGCCCCGCAATGGAGCTGATATTGATGATCTTTCCATAGCGCTGGCGCATAAAGCCCCGGCAGCAGGCCCTTGTCATATGGAAAGCGCCCTTCAGGTTGATGTCCAGCACCATGTCGTAATCCTTCTCGTCCATCTTCACCAGCAGGCCGTCCCGGGTAACCCCGGCGTTATTCACCAGGATGTGAATTTTCCCCAGATCCTCTGTCACCGCCTTAACGGTATCGTTCACAGCCTCTTCCTCCCGCACGTCGCAGAAATAGGCCCTGGCCCTGCGGCCCATGGCTTCTATTTCCCTGCAGACGGCAAGGGCAGGCTCTTCCGGGCCTACATAAATCACAGCGATATCCGCTCCGTTTTCAGCAAGCTTCAGGGCAATGGCCTTTCCCAGGCCCTGGGAAGCCCCTGTCACAAGGGCAATCTTGTTTTCCAGCTTCATGTGTGTTTCCTCCTTTGGTTTGGCGTGGACGCGAGTTCTTTGCCAGCTTTCTCCGAAAGAAAGCTGCGGGAGTGTGAGGGCAGCGCCCTCACGGCCTTAAGTGTGGCAGGCGAGAGAAGTCCCGCGGCCTTAAGCGCGGGAAGCCTCCAAAGCGGCCTGAAGCGTCTCGGCGTCCTGCACCTGGTATGTCTTTGCGGTTTTTACGGTTTTCTTAACCAGCCCGCAGAGGGTCTTGCCGGGGCCGCACTCAAAGAAGGTGTCCACACCCTCTGCCGCCAGGGCTTCTATTGTCTCCTGCCAGCGCACCGGGCTTTTCACCTGCCGCACCAGCAAAGCGCCCATATCCCCTTCGTAGGGCTGGGCGGTGGCGTTTGCGTAAATGGGAAGAGAGGGCTTCCCCAGGGGAATTTCCCCCAAGGCTTCCAGAAGCTTCCCGGCGGCGCTTTCCATCAGCGGCGAGTGGAACCCCCCGCTTACAGCCAGGGGCGCGGCCCGGCCTCCGGCCTCTTTCACCTTTGCCTGGAAAGCCGCAAGCTGCTCCGGAACCCCCGCCACAACAAGCTGGCCCGGGCAGTTATAATTGACAGGCCACACCCGGGAAAATTCCCCGCACAGCGCCTCCACCTTTTCGTTTGAAAGCTTCAGCACTGCCGCCATAGCGCCAGGATTGTCCTCTGCCGCCTGCTGCATGGCCTGCGCCCGCCTGCACACGAAATCAAAGCCTGCTTCTGGGGTGAACACGCCTCCAAAGGTGAGGGCCGCAACCTCTCCCAGGGAAAAACCCGCAGCGAAGTCCGGGCGTATCCCCGCTTCCTCCAGGGCCTTTGCCGCCGCCAGATCCACGCAGTAGACACAGGGCTGGGTGTTTTTGGTGACAGCCAGTTCCTCCGCTGTGCCGGAGAAGCACTGGGCAGAGGTGCCCGGGCGCAAAGAGTCCGCCAGGGCGAAAACCTCTTTTGCGGCAGGGCTTATCCCGCACAGGGATTCCCCCATGCCGGGATACTGCGCCCCCTGGCCTGAAAACACAAAGGCTATTTTACCCATTTCCCCGCCCCCTTCAGCACTTCTTCCGCTTCTGTGAACATCTCTTTGATAATCTCGGCGGCGGGCTGCTCTTTATTCACCATGCCGGCAATCTGCCCGGCCAGGAAGTCCCCGGTTTTTTCGTCGCCCTCCACAGCGGCCCGGTACAGCGCCCCGCTGCCCAGCTTCTCCAGCTCTTCGTCGGAAATCTGGCTGTACTCAGCCTTGAGGAAATCCTTGGCGAACTGGTTCTTAATCTGCCGCACCGGATGGCCCAGCCGCTTGCCGGTGGTCATAGTGGCAATGTCGTTTGCCTTTAAAACCTTTTTCTTGTAGTTGGGGTGTACGCCGCATTCGTGGGCCACCAAGAACCGGGTGCCCACCTGCACGCCAACGGCTCCCAGCATAAAGGAGGCCGCAATGCCCCTGCCGTCCCCGATGCCCCCTGCCGCCAAAACAGGCAGGTTTGTGGCGTCGCATACCTGGGGCACCAGCACCATGGTGGTCAGTTCCCCCACATGGCCGCCAGACTCTCCTCCCTCCGCGATAATGGCGGAGGCCCCGGCCTTTGTCACAAGCTTTGCCATGCCCACGCTTGCCACCACAGGGATAACCTTCACCCCTGCCTCCAGCCACAGGGGCATGAACTTAGAGGGGTTCCCGGCGCCGGTGGTGACAACCGCCACCTTTTCCTCCGCCGCCACCTGGGCCACTTCCTCCGCGAAGGGGGACATAAGCATAATGTTCACCCCAAAGGGCTTGTCTGTCAGGCTTCTGGCAAGCTGTATCTGTTCCCTTACATACTGGGCGTTGGCGTTCATGGCGGAGATAATGCCTAATCCCCCGCCGTTTGAAACAGCGGCCGCCAGCTTCCCGTCGGATATCCAGGCCATGCCCCCCTGGAAAATGGGATATTCAATTCCCAGCAAATCACACAGCGGTGTTTTTATCATGATGAAACCATCCTTTCTCTATTTGGGGCGCCGCCCCCATCCCCCCGCTTAAGGAACTTTTTGAAAAAAGTTCCTTAAGGATCCTCAAAAACTTTTAGAAGCTGTACCGATAGGAGTGGTGCAAAGATTTTCGAGAAAATTTTGTGGGATTCAAGGCGGAAACCGCAAGACATGCTGTCGCATGTCGAGGATTTCCAACACAGAAGCCCGCAAAACTTGCCGGAAAGATTTGTGCTAGGCCCTATTGGTACGGCTTCTTACTTTGCTTTAGTCCACCGTACCACGCAGGACGCGCTGGAAAGCCCGCCTCCAAAAGCGGAAAGCAGGATATAGTCCCCGGGCTGGAACATCCCCTTGCGGCGGGCCTCGTCCAGCAGGAGGGGTTCGCTGGCAGAGGAGGTGTTGCCATATTCCTCAATGTTGAGAAGGAACTTTTCCGGGGCTATTTCCGGCAGGCGCCGCCTTGCCTCGTTAATAATCCGGTAGTTTGCCTGGTGGGGGATAACCGCCTTCACCTGCTCCCCGGTTATCCCGGCCTTCTCCAGTACGGATTTAATATCCGACACCATGGAAGTCACGGCAAATTTATAGGTGGCCTGCCCCTCCATGTTTACCTTATTTTTCGGCAGCTCGCGCTGGTAAAAGGGGGAGTTGTCCCATTTAACAGGAATGCTGATAATATCGTCCCCGCCCTGGGTATGCAGCTCGGAAGCCAGGTACGCGTCCCCTTCTCCCAGCACGACAGCCCCCGCGCCGTCCCCGAAAATGCAGCAGGTAGCCCTGTCCTCCCAGTCCATAAGGCCGCTCATGCGCTCAGCGCTTACCACCAGCACCTTTTTAACCGCCTTCCGCGCAAAGAAGCCCGCCGCCACGTCCAAGGCAAACAAAAAGCCCGGGCAGGCCACGTTCATGTCAAATGCCGGGCAGCGGGCGCCCAGCCGGTTCTGCACCATGCCCCCCAGCCCTGGGGAGATGGTGTCCGCGCTGATGGTGGCGGCGATAATCAGATCCAGCTCCTCCGGCTGCACGCCCGCGTCTGCCAAGGCCCTGCGGGCGGCCTCCACGCCTAAATCAGTGACTGTCTCAGAGGTACACACGCGGCGCTTGCGCACCCCTATCCGCTTTACAATCCATTCGTCGGAGGTATCCACCATCTGGGAAAGCTCCTCATTGGTGACAACCCTCTCCGGCACAAAGCTGCCGGTGCCCAGTATCTGAAAGCTCATCTTTTTTCTCCCGTCCTGAATTTGCCCGCCTGCCCCGGTTTGCCGGAAAAAGGCGTTTCACTTTATTTTACCGAATTTGCCCAGCTTTGTCAACGTTTGCGGCGATTCGGGCGCTGCCCGTCATGCTTGACAACCCGGGCAGCATATGCTAAAATAATAAAATAATATGCCCTTAGGGGCTTTAACGGAGGGATATGCCATGGAGATGATTAAAACGCTCAAGACCCGGGATCTTTGCGAAAGCGCCAAAAACGGCGGCTGCGGCGAGTGCCAGACTTCCTGCCAGTCCGCCTGCAAAACAAGCTGCGGCATCGCAAACCAGCCCTGTGAAAACGACAGCGAGGAATAAAACGGCCGTTTGTTTCGGTGCCGCCGTAATGGGCGGCACTTTTTCGTTATATGGATACAGGCAGCGCCGCTGAATACGCCCAATTTCCTGCTATTGTGTACAGAGCCTTAAGCGGTATGGCCTATAGAAAAGAGGAATGGAAAACATGGTGCATCAATATAAGCTGGGCGGCTGGAACATCGTGCTGGACACCTGCTCCGGGTCAGTCCACGTGGTGGACGAGGCAGCCTATGACATTATCGCCTTATATAAAGAAAAGAGCCGGGAGGAAATTGCCCGGATTGTTTTGGAAAAATACGCCCACAGGCCGGAAATCACCCCGGAGGAGGTGGAAGCCTGCCTGGACGCCGTGGGGGAGCTGGAGAAGGCCGGGAAACTGTTCACGCCGGACGCCTTCGCCCCTATGGCGGGAGATTTCAAGGCCCGCAGCGGCAATGTGGTGAAGGCCTTATGCCTGCACGTAGCCCACACCTGCAATTTGAACTGCTCCTACTGCTTTGCCTCCCAGGGGAAATTCCACGGGGAGCGGGCGCTGATGCCCTTTGAGGTGGGCAAGCGGGCGCTGGATTTCCTGATGGAAAATTCCGGCAGCCGCCGCAACCTGGAGGTGGACTTTTTCGGCGGGGAGCCTTTGATGAACTGGGATGTGGTAAAGCGCTTGGTGGCCTATGCCCGGTCGGTGGAGAAGGAAAGGGGGAAAAACTTCCGCTTCACCCTCACCACCAACGGGATGCTCATTGACGAGGATGTTATCCAGTTTGCAAACCGGGAGATGCACAATGTGGTGCTGAGCCTGGACGGCAGGCAGGAGGTGCACGACCGCTTCCGGGTGGACTATCAGGGCCAGGGGAGCTTTGACCAGATTGTGCCCAAATTCCAAAAGCTGGTGCAGGCCCGGGGGAACAGGAATTATTACATGCGGGGCACCTTCACCCACTGGAACCCGGACTTTTTACAGGACATAGAGGCCATGCTGGACCTGGGCTTTACAGAGCTTTCCATGGAGCCGGTGGTGTGCGCCCCGGAGGATCCCGCCGCCCTGACGGAGGAGGACAAGGGGATTGTGATGGAGCAGTATGAAAAGCTGGCCCAGAAGATGCTGGAGCGGAAAAAGGCGGGAAAGCCCTTCACCTTCTACCACTATATGATAGACCTGGAAAGCGGCCCCTGCATCTATAAGCGCATATCCGGCTGCGGCTCCGGCACAGAGTATATGGCGGTCACCCCCTGGGGGGATTTATACCCCTGCCACCAGTTTGTGGGGGAGGAGAAGTTCCGGCTGGGCAGCGTGTTCGAGGGGGTGGCAAACCCCGGCGTGCAGGAAGAATTCCGCCGCTGCAACGTGTATGCCCGCCCGGACTGCGCGGACTGCTGGGCAAAGCTGTATTGCGCCGGGGGCTGCGCCGCCAACGCCTACCACGCCACAGGCTCCATCAGCGGCACCTACCAGTACGGCTGCGACCTCTTCAGAAAGCGGATGGAGTGCGCCATTATGCTCAAGGCCGCCGAGCAGGCATTGGAGGAAGCATGAACACCCCTGTCTGCGACTTTGTAAAACGGTATGGACAGGAAAGCCCGGTGCGCATGCACATGCCTGGGCATAAAGGCGCATCCTTTCTGGGCTGGGAAGGGCTGGACATCACCGAAATCGAAGGGGCGGACTGGCTGTATGGCCCGGAGGGCATTATCCGGGAGAGCGAGGAAAACGCCGCCGGGCTTTTCGGCGCTGGGCAGACCCTGTATTCTACAGAAGGATCCTCCCAGTGCATCCGGGCCATGGCATACCTGGCCCTGCTGGCTTTTTGGGAAAAATCCCCTGGCGCAAGGCCCGCCATCATCGCCGGGCGCAACGCCCACAAGTCCTTCCTCACAGCCTGTGCCCTGCTGGACTTTGACATTGTGTGGCTGTTCCCGGAAAACCAGGACTACAGCCTGTGCCGGTGCGATATCAGCCCGGCCCGGCTGGAAAAGGCGCTGGGGGAAACCCCCAACGCCGCCGCCGTATACCTTACCAGCCCGGACTATCTGGGAAACTGCGCGGACATTCACGCCCTTTCCCGGGTATCCCGGAAAAAGGGCGTGCCCCTTTTGGTGGACAACGCCCACGGGGCATACCGCCGCTTTCTCTCCCCCTCCCGCCACCCCATGGACCAGGGGGCCGACATCTGCTGCGACAGCGCCCACAAAACCCTGCCTGTGCTCACCGGCGGGGCCTATCTCCACATTGCCCCCGCGGCGCCCCAGGCGTTTTTTAAACGGGCCAGGGAGGCCATGGGGCTGTTCGGCTCCACCAGCCCGTCTTATCTTATTTTGCAGTCTTTAGACAGGGCAAACCTGTATCTGGCAGAGGGCTATAGGGAAAAGCTGCTGGAAACGGCAGAGCGGGTGCAGAAGCTGCGGCAGCGCCTTTCCCGGCGGGGATGGCGCTTTGGAGGGGACGAGCCTGTAAAGCTTACCCTGAAGGCCAAAGAATACGGCTACACCGGCCAGGAAGCGGGGGCGCGCCTTGCGGGGAAGGGGATTGTCTGGGAATATGCCGACCCGGACTATCTGGTGCTGATGCCCTCCCCGGAAAACCCGCCGGAGGATTTTGCGCGGCTGTATGAGGCCCTTTCGGCCTTAGAAAAAAGGCCTCCCCGCGGGAGAGCGCTTCCCTGTCTGGAAAGGCCCCGGCAGGCCATGTCCCTCCGGCAGGCCATGCTTTCCCCTTGGGAGGAAGTCCCCCTGGAGGCGGCCCTGGGCCGGACGGCGGCTTCCCCGGCGGCCTCCTGCCCTCCCGCCATTTCCCCGGCAGTGCCGGGGGAGGTTATCACAGAGGCTGTGGCGGCAGTGTACCAATATTACGGCATAGGGAGCGTGCGGGTGGTGGCAGGATGATGGAAAAGGGCAAGCTGCCCTCCTGCTTTCCAGGCGGTAAGCTGAAAAATAGACAAAAAACTGGGGGATACGGCGGGAAAAATTTCTGCCCGCCCGGTTTTGGGTGTGCTATAATAATTAGGGCTTGTTCGAAAAATCGCAAATACCATCTTTTTGTCCAAACGGGACGCATGTATGCGTCTGCGGTTCTCTGTGTTGGAAATCCTCGAAACACGGCAGGTTTTTTGCGGTTTCCTCCTTGAAACCACCTCGTTTTGTCTCAAAAATTTGGCAGTTTCTCTATTTTCAAACAAACCCCAGGAAACCGGAAACCGCCTGAGGAAGGCGTATACCAGAAGAGAGAAGTGATTGATTATGACCGTCATCCCCTCCCGCTACAAGGCCGCCCTGCGGCTGTATGAAACCCAGAAGGCCATCGGCCTGATTAAAAATGTGTTCCAAGTGAAGCTTTGCGCCGCCCTGCATTTAAAGCGGGTGACGGCCCCCCTGTTTGTGGATCCCGCCACTGGCCTGAACGACGACTTGAACGGCGTGGAGCGCCCGGTGGCCTTTGACATCCCCGCTGTGGGGAAGGAGGCCCAGGTGGTGCATTCCCTGGCAAAGTGGAAGCGGCTGGCCCTGCACGATTACGAATTCTTTGTGGGCAACGGGCTTATCACAGACATGAACGCCATCCGCCGGGACGAGGAGCTGGACAATCTCCACTCGGTATATGTGGATCAGTGGGACTGGGAAAAGGTGATAGACCGGGGGATGCGCAACGAAGCTTACCTCCGCGAGACAGTGGGGCGCATTGTCAGCGCCATCTGCGGCACCTTAGACGAACTGAAATGGCAGTTCCCGGATTTGGACACCCAGCTTTGCCGGGACGTGGCCTTTTTCACCGCCCAGGAGCTGGAGGATCGCTGGCCCCAGCTTTCCCCCAAGGAGCGGGAAAACGCTATTGTCAAGGAGCACAAGACCGTGTTTATCGGGCAGATTGGCGGGAAGCTGAAAAGCGGCCAGCGCCATGACGGCCGCGCCCCGGACTATGACGACTGGGGCCTTAACGGCGACCTGTTCTTCTGGCACGAGGCCCTGGGCCAGGCCATGGAAATCAGCAGCATGGGCATCCGCGTGGACGGGGAAAGCCTTGCCCGGCAGCTCCAGGAGGCGGGCTGCGAGGAGCGCCGGGAGCTGCCCTTCCACCAGATGCTGCTGCGGGGGGAACTGCCCCTCACCATCGGCGGGGGCATTGGGCAAAGCCGGCTGTGCATGCTGCTTCTGGGCAAGGCCCACATCGGCGAGGTGCAGGCCTCTCTGTGGGACGAGGAAACCCGCCGGGTCTGCCGGGAAGCCCACGTGACGCTGCTGTAATCCTGTACAATTTTTATAAAACCCCGCAGGAAAGCGATGGGGAGCAGGGAGCAGGTGGACGCCCTCGCCGCCTGGCTGCGGGAGGACGGCTGCACTGTGAAAAGCGGCCCCCGGGTTACAGAGGACGGGTATTATGAAAGCAGCGTGCTGGATAAGGAAGGCAACGCTATAGAAATTACCGTATAGGAGGGAAAAACCATGAGCCCAGAAGAAAAAATCAGGGCTGGGGTGCTGTTCTGCCCTGGCGAACCAGAGCTTGTAGCGATTAAGCGCAAGACCCACAATTTGAATGTAGACTACAACCAGACCCACGAGGACGAGGTGGAAAAGCGGGCCGCCATCCTCTCCGAGATCATCGGGGAGATGGGGGAAGGCGTGCGTATCCAGGGGCCTATCGCCTTCCACTACGGGAAGCACACGAAAATCGGCAAAAATTTCTTTGCCAATTTTAATTTCACCGTCCAGGATGACGGGGAAGTGACCATAGGCAACGACTGCAACTTCGGCCCTAATGTTACCATTGTCACGCCGGTGCATCCCATGGTGGCCAGCGAGCGCAGGCTTATGCGCACAGGCGCCGGGGAGGAAAAGCGTTTATGCTACGCAAAGCCTGTGCATATCGGCAATGACTGCTGGTTTGGGGCCAATGTCACCGTGTGCCCCGGGGTGACCATCGGGGATGGCTGCGTTATCGGCGCGGGCAGCGTTGTCACCCGGGATATCCCGGCAAACAGCTTTGCCGCCGGGGTGCCCTGCCGGGTGATACGGGAAATCACAGAGGCCGACAGCATGGCACATATGCCGGAGGTGCTGGCAGACAACCAGGTGCTGTAAAGAAAAGAGGAAGGCCCGGCGGGTTCCGGGTTTTTGCCGCCTGAAAGGGACAAAAAAGGCCGGCGGAACATGTTCCGCCGGCCTTCCTCTGCCGAAAAGGTTTGTGCAATTTACTTCTAAACATATTGCCTTAAATCTCAAACACCTGCCCCGGTGCGCTGACATCCATTACATGGGGGGCATATTCCCGGTAGGTGGGGGTGGACTTGAACAGGGGCACCACAGAGTAATCCCCCCACATGTGCATGGGGAACACCTTCTCCGCTTTGGCGGCCTCGAAGAAGTATTTCATGCCCAGGTCGAAGTCCGACTCCTGCCGCGGGTCAAGGGGCACAAAGGCCGCGTCTATCTTCCGGCAGCCCAGGGGGCTTAGCTCGTCCTTATAAAGGCGCACCATCTGGTCGTTCTGCATCCGGGGCGCGCCGTCCCACACCCAGCAGTTCAAATCCCCCGCATGGTAGAGGAGTTTTCCCTCGCACTCCACCAGGAAGGCCACGCCCGCGTCTGTAGAGCGCAGGGTGGCAATGCGCAGGCCCTCCACCTCATAGAAGCTGTGGGGGGACACAAAGGTGGTCTGGGCGCGGAGATGCTCCGGCACCCGGCGGGAAAAAATGTCGTCAGACAGCAGGTAGTGTACCTGCCGCCCCTCCTTTGCAAGGCTAAAAACCGCAGGGGAGAAATGATCCTCATGGCTGTGGCTGGCAAACACATACAGGGGCTTGTCCGATTCCGGCACTTCCCCTTCGTAATAGTCGAAAAGCAGGCAGCAGCCCTCCAGCTCCACATGGTAGCAGCTATGCAGTATAAACGTAACTTTCATACAGGCCATCCTTTCTTTGCCATATTGGGCAGTCAGCAGGCGGTTTCACAGCGGTATGCCAGGGCCGCCCGCTGCCAGTATTCTTCCGGGATCTCCTGGTAAGGAGCCTTGCGCCCGCAGTCCCGCTCGTAAAGAGCCTGGGCATAGGGCGGCAGGAGGCCTACCATGTTTTCCCCGGTAATGAGGGCATGGCGCACCATGGCTGTCCACACCCGGCCCCGTTCCAGCAGGCCGGACTCTTCCAGATCCCGCACAGCCCCCTCCAGGTCATAGGGCACCAGGGCGTATTCCGGCCTCCAGCGGGGCATGTCCCCCTCCACGCTGTGGAGAAAAAGCATCTGGGCCTTGCCGGGGGTGGAAAGGGGGATTCCAACAGATCCCGCCCGCACCACCTGCTGGCAGCCCCGCTCAAAAAGCCCGGAAAACCAGGAACCCAGTCGGTGGGTGTGGCCGCACAGGATGTATTTCTCCGGCAGTTCCCCCAGCTTTTCCTTCGCCACCGGATCCCCCTGCTCCAGCCTTCCCCCCACAGCCCAGGGGGAGCCGTGGCAGTAAAACAGAGGCGGCGAGCCGGGAAAGCTTTCCCGCCCGGCAATTTCCAGGCTCTGGAACCAGTCCAGATCCCGGGCTGTCAGGTTTTCATAGGTATACAGCAGGGAGCCTGTGGAGGAGCCGTCCTGCCAGCCGGAGATTTTCCCGGCCCTGTAGTCCAGCATATACTCCTCCCGGTTTCCCCGGATAAAGCGGCAGTCGTACCGGGCGGCGCAGTCATAAACCTGCTCCATGGTTCTTTGGGGATAAGCCCCGTCGGAAATATAGTCCCCCAAAAACACATACCCCTGGGCGCCCCGCTCCCTGGCGTGGCCCAGGCAGGCCTTTAAGGCCCGGGCGTTTCCATGTATGTCGCTGAGCACCGCTATAAGCATAGGATCCCCCCTTTTTTATCCCCTATATCATAGCACGAAACCCGCCTTGTGGCAAGCGCCCCAGGAAAAGAGGCGCCGGAAAACCGGGCGTCCTGCTTGAAGCATTCCCTTTCAAACAAAAGGGTTGCAAGTTTCTGCGCTTTATGGTATGATACAGAAGCCAGCTTCCGGGAAAGCTTTTCCGGAAGGCTGTTTTGTAAACAGATGAGAAACGCTGGGATGAAAGAAAGTACCCCTGTACCGTCCGTTCAGAGAGCCTGGGCCATCGGCTGCAAGCCCGGGCACGGGGCAGGCAGGGGGAAGTTCCTTTCGGAGCGGCGGGGCTGAAGCCGGTCGCGGTGGGTAGGCCCCGACGGCGCGGCCCCGTTACAGGCCGGCACAATGAGGGCAGTTTTCTGCCGAATTTGGGTGGTACCGCGTGGCTTTATGCCCCGCCCCATGTTGGGGCGGGGCTTTTTTGTTCCCACCCCCGCGCAGCTTCGCGCCGGCCTTACTGGGCGCGCCTCTGGTACGCCATGCCCGTGCAAGCAGCGAAAAATTTACACAGAGCAGCGGGCGCGGCGCTCCGCCACGCTGCCGGAAAGGAAGAATGGACATGAAGGAAAAAATCGAGGCCCTGGCCCGGCAGTTCCAGCAGGAGCTGGAAGGGGCGGGCACCAGCGACGCAGTGGAAAAGCTGCGGGTGGCCTATCTGGGCAGGAAAGGCTCTGTCACCCAACTGCTCAAGGGCCTGAAAGAAGTGGAGGCCCAGCAGAAGAAAGAGCTGGGGCAGCACATCAATATGCTGAAAAAGACGGTGGAGGACAAGCTTTCCCAGCAGGTGGAGGCCATCCGCCGGGCAGAGGAGCAGCGGCTGGTGGAAGCCGCCGAGCAGTATGACGTA
The DNA here is from genome assembly GCF_009917365.1 of Neglectibacter sp. X4. NCBI lineage: Bacteria > Bacillati > Bacillota > Clostridia > Eubacteriales > Oscillospiraceae > Neglectibacter > Neglectibacter sp. X4. Next base: position 50,409 of record NZ_QWLE01000009.1, read on the forward strand.
ACCCTGCCTGTAGGAAGCGGGGCAGGCTCTTACCATCCCATCACCATTGTCCAGCGGCAGTTGGAGGAAATATTCGCCTCCATGGGCTTTACCATTGAGGACTACAAGGAGATTGTGACGGACTATGAGTGCTTCGAGGCTGTGAACATCCCCAAGGATCACCCGGCCCGGGACATGCAGGACACCTATTACCTGGAAAACGGCCAGCTTTTAAAAACCCACACCTCCGCTGCCCAGAACGCCATTATGCGCAAATATGGCCCGCCCCTGCGGGCCATATTCCCGGGCAGGTGCTTCCGCAACGAGGCCCTGGACGCCAGCCACGAAAACACCTTCTTCCAGATGGAAGGCATGATGATTGATAAGGACATCTCCATTTCAAACCTTATCTATTTCATGAAAACCATGCTCTCCCAGGTGTTCGAGCGGGATATCAGCGTCCGTCTGCGCCCCGGGTTCTTCCCCTTTGTGGAGCCTGGCTTTGAGCTGGATATCTCCTGCCTTATCTGCGGCGGGGAGGGCTGCTCCACCTGCAAAGGCTCCGGCTGGATAGAGCTGTGCCCCTGCGGCATGATCCACCCCAACGTCCTGAAGGCCGGGGGCATTGACCCGGAGGAGTACACCGGCTTTGCCTTTGGCCTGGGGCTTACCCGCCTGGTGATGATGAAATACGGCGTGAAGGATATCCGCGACTTAAACAGCGGGAACCTGAAAGCCCTGTCCCAGTTTACCCACGAATAGCAGCATACTGCTGCACCTGGGACGCGGGAAACGCGAGCGGGAATTTTTCGCCGCAGAACTTTTTTCCGCGCTTACTGAGGCTGTCCCGTGCTGAACGCGGCTCCCGCAAACGAACCGCTTGACCTGAGACTGGGGTACACAAAAGTTTTTGAAGATTTTTAAGGAACTTTTTACAAAAAGTTCCTTAGGGCTTGTTTGAAAAATCGCAAACACCGTCTTTTTGTCCAAAACATGCGTTTTCTGTGTTGGAAATCCTCGACAGGCGACAGCCTGTCTAAACGCATATATGCGTTTGCGGTTCATCCGCCTTGAAACCGCCCTGTTTTGTCTCAAAAACTCGGCACTTTCTCTACTTTCAAACAAGCCCTAAATCAGAGTTTGAGGCGGCAGCCTCAACAAAGGAGGAAGCGAACGTTATGTTGATATCCATGAACTGGATTCAAGATTTTGTAGATTTAAGCGGCCTGGATTTAGACGCCCTTATCCAGCGGTTCACCCTCTCCACCGCGGAGGTGGAGGAGGTTTTCCGCATGGGGGAAAACCTCCGGGACGTGGTGGCAGGCAAAATCATCTCAATGGAAAACCATCCCAACTCCCAAAAGCTGCACCTTTTGAAGGTGGACGGGGGGGACGGCATTTATGACGTGGTGTGCGGCGCGCCCAACGCCCGGGAAGGCATTATCGTGCCCTTTGTAAAAGAAGGCGGCATGGTGATGGGCCAGGAAATCGGCTGCGCCCGTTTGGCGGGTTTCGAGAGCCATGGCATGTGCTGCTCCGAGCACGAGCTGGGCATTTCCGCCGACCACTCCGGCCTGATGGAGCTGCCCGAGGGCACCCCCGTCGGCCATGACATGACAGAGCTTTTCGCTATAAAAGACCTGGTGTTCGAGGTGGACAACAAATCCCTGACAAACCGCCCCGACCTCTGGGGCCATTACGGCATTGCCCGGGAGTTCGCGGCCCTGGCCGGGCGGGAGCTGAAGCCCCTGGAGACAGCGGCCCTCTCCGCCTTCGACTCCCTTCCCCCCATTGAAATCCAGGTGGAGGACAAGGAGCTGTGCTTCCGGTACACCGGGCTGAAGGTGCAGGGCATTAAAGAAAAGGTAAGCCCTGTGGACATGCGCATCCGTTTGTTCTACTGCGGCAGCAGGGCCATCAACCTGCTGGCGGATCTCACCAACTACCTGATGCTGGAAATGGGCCAGCCCATGCACGCCTTTGACTGCGCCAAGGTGGACAAGATTGAAGTAAAGCGCTTCCCCGCCCCCTTCACCTTCACCACCCTGGACAGCGTGGAGCGCAAGGTGGACGAAAACACCCTGATGATCTGCTCCGGCGGCAAGCCCGTGGCTGTGGCGGGCATTATGGGCGGGCTGGAATCGGAAATTGAAGACGACACCGACAGCCTCCTGCTGGAGTCCGCCAACTTTGACGGGGTCAGCGTGCGGCGCTCCGCCACCCGCCTGGGCCTGCGCACAGACGCCTCCATGCGCTATGAAAAGACGCTGGATCCGGAAATGACCGTACCTGCCATCGGGCGCTTCATGAAGCTGCTTTTGGATATCGATCCAGGCGCCCAGGTGGTTTCCCGGCTGACAGACGTATATGTAAAGCGCTACCCCGCCGTTTCCCTCACCTTTGACAAAGCCTATGTAGACCGCTACACCGGCATTGCCATAGAGGACGGCCGCATTTTGGAGACGCTGCGGGCCTTGGGCTTCCAGGCACAGCAGGAAGGCGGCTCCTTCACCGTACAGGTGCCCTCCTGGCGGGCCACCAAGGACGTGACCATCAAGGCGGACATCATTGAGGAAATCACGCGCATTTACGGCTATGACAACTTCCAGATTTCCACCACCTTAAGCCCCTTGTATCCCCAGAAAAAGAGCGCGGGGAACAAGGCGGACAATTTCGCAAAGGATCTGCTGGTGCAGCGCTGGGGCCTCCACGAGGTGCATTCCTACATCTGGTTCGACCAGAAAAAGTGCAAGGGCCTGGGCATCCCCTTAGAGGAGAACGTGAAGCTGATAAACGCCCAGACCCCGGATCACGAGGTGCTGCGCACCAACATGGGGCCAACCCTGCTGTCCTTTGTGCTGGAGAACAAGTCCTTCGGGGCAGACTTCGGCCTCTTCGAGATAGGCCGGGTATGCGAAGGTTTGAACGAAGATGGCCTGTGCAGGGAGCGGAAAAAGCTGGGGCTTGCCCTGTACAGCCGCGCACGCAGCGAAAAGGAGCTGTATTTTGAGCTGCTGGGCATCCTGCGCACCCTGGGCCGGGAGATTAAAGGGGCGGATTTCGCCTTTGCAAACCGCGCCCCCCTCCACCCCTGGCAGCATCCCCGGAACACAGCGGCAGTGTCCTGCGGCAGCCAGGAGCTGGGCTGGCTCTGCGCCCTGCACCCGGCTGTGCAGGGCCAGATAGACAAAAAGGCGGCAGTGGTGTGCGCCCAGCTTGATATGGACGCTTTTGCCGCCCTGCCCGCCCCGGACGCTGTTTACCAGGAGCCTTCCCGGTTCCCGGGGATTGACATCGACCTTTCCCTCCAACTGCCCGAGGGCGTCACCTTTGGCGGGATGGCGAGCGCTTGGGCGCAGATAGATCCCGCCCTGCTCACAGGCGTATCCCTTATCGACTCCTTCCAGCAGGGAGCCATGAAGAGCCTCACCCTGCGCTTCGCCTTCTCCTCCCAGGAGAAAACCCTTTCCAAGGAGGAAGTGCAGCCCTGGGTGGACGGAATCGTGGAAAAGCTTGCCCAAATGGGCGTGGCGCTGCGGGGGTAAGCTATGGAGTTTTCAACAGACAGCCTGCGCTGGACGCGGGAGCCGGAAAGCTTCCTCATAGCCCCGGATAAAATCGAAATCGTCACGAAACCGCGCACAGACCTGTGGCAGCGCACCTATTACCACTTCCAAAATGATAACGCCCCCGTCCTGCAAATGGAGACGGCAGAACCCTTTTTCTCCTTTGTGGTGAGGACAGATTTCACAGAAAGCCATCACCGCTTCGACCAGTGCGGGGTGGTGATGTACCTGGACAGCGAAAACTGGCTGAAGGCCTCTGTGGAGTATGAAAATGAGGAGTTCCAGCACCTGGGCAGCGTGGTGACCAATAACGGCTATTCCGACTGGGCCACCACGGAGATTCCGGCTTCTGTGAAATCCATGTGGTACCGTCTCAGCCGCCGGGAGGGCGATTTCTGCCTGGAGTGCTCACAGGACGGGGCGCGCTTTCGCCAAATGCGCATATGCCACCTGCACAAGGGGAACGGCCCTGTGCGCTTCGGGGTATACGCGTGCAGCCCGGAGGATTCCTCCTTTAAGGCGGTGTTCACCCGCATGGCCCTGCTGCCCTGCCAATGGCAGGCCCACACCGGACAGGCCCCGGACGCATAAGAAAGGCCCTTTGCATCCAGTAATACGGAATCTGCCAGGACAGATTGGCGGGTTTTCCCAAAGAGCAAGAAAGGCTGTTGTGCCAAAAGCACAACAGCCTTTTCCCGCCATATGCGTTTTCGCGCCCGCCCCTTACACGCCGATAAGCTGGTTCCAGGCCCGGGCCTGCCCGGACGGCTCCTTGGATACAGCGGCGCCTGCTTTTCATTGACTTCTCCCTGCCGGGGGAGTATAATAGCCGCAAGGCGGCTCGTATACATAACGCTGCCTGCCCCGGCAGGCCTTGGGCGCTTTCCCGGGCGGCAGGCTTCTTTTTTGAGAAAGGCGGTAAAACAATGCGGCATTTAATCGACCCACTGGATTTCACCCGGCAGGAAACGGACAGGCTGCTGGAACTGGCGGAAAACATCATACAAAGCCCCGGCGCATATGCCCACAGGTGCGGCGGGAAGATACTGGGCGCCCTGTTTTTCGAGCCAAGCACCCGCACGCGCCTAAGCTTTGAATCGGCTATGCTGCGGCTGGGAGGGCAGGTGTTGGGGTTCTCAGACGCGGGCAGCAGTTCTGCCTCCAAGGGCGAAAGCGTGGCGGATACCATCCGCATGGTGTCCGCCTACGCGGACATTGCCGCCATGCGGCACTTTAAGGAGGGCGCGCCCTTTGTGGCCTCCCGATATGCGAAAATCCCTGTGATAAACGCCGGGGACGGGGGCCACCAGCACCCCACCCAGACCCTTACAGACATGTTCGCCATCCGCCGGCGCAGGGGGAAAGTGGACGGGATGACCATCGGCCTGTGCGGGGATTTGAAGTTCGGGCGGACAGTACACTCCCTGATAAAGTCCTTGGTGCGCTATGAAAATGTGCGCTTCATCTTCATCTCCCCGGAGGAGCTGCGGGTGCCCGGCTACATCGTAAAGGAAGTGGTGGAGCCTTCAGGCCACAGGTGGGAGGAAGCCAGGGCCATGGAGGAGGTTATGCCGGAGCTGGACATCCTCTACATGACCCGGGTTCAGCGGGAGCGCTTCTTCAACGAGGAAGATTATGTGCGCCTGAAGGATTCCTATGTGCTCACCCCGGAAAAGCTGCGGGCGGCAAAGCCGGACTTGTCCATCATGCACCCTCTGCCCAGGGTAAACGAGATTGCCCCGGAGGTGGACAACGATTCCCGGGCCGTGTATTTTGAGCAGGCTAAAGGCGGCGTATACGTGCGCATGGCCCTGATTTTAACGCTGCTGGGGCTGGAAAAAGGCATTTTAGACGGGGAGGAGGCATAAAACATGCTGAATATAGACAGCATAGAAAACGGCATCGTCATCGATCACATCACCGCGGGCCGCAGTATGCGGGTGTATGACCTGCTGGAGCTGGACAAGCTGGACACCTGCGTGGCCATCATTAAAAACGCCAAAAGCGAGAAATTCGGCAAGAAGGACATCATCAAAATCGAAGGCGCCACAGATATCGACCTGGACGTGCTGGGCTTTATCGACGACCGCGCCACGGTCTGCATCATCCGGGACGGGAAGCTGGTAGAGAAAAAGCGGCCCCGCCTGCCCCAAAAGCTGGTAAATATTGTAAGCTGCAAAAACCCCCGGTGCATCACCAGCGTGGAGCAGGTAAACCAGGTGTTCTATCTCTGCGACGAAAAAGCCCACCGCTACCGCTGCCGGTATTGCGAGCAGGAATACAAGAAGTGAGGGCATAGCTTATGGAAAAGTGCAAACTGGGTTCCCTGTACCTGTGCGTAAGGGACATGGAAAGGGCCATCGCCTTTTACGAAGCCCTGTTAGGATGTCCTGCCGCCCAGCGGGATGAAATCTACAGCGTGTTCGACATCGGCGGCTTCCGCATGGGGCTGTTCGCCTTTGAGAAAAAGGACGAGCCCCACACCTTTGGCAGCAACTGCCTGCCCAGCTTCAGTTGGGAAACCCTGGAGGCCCTGAAGGGGAAGCTTCTGGGGCAGGAAATATGTTTCCCCCTGACGCGCATCGGCCCCAACTGGGTGGCGGAGATTGTGGACAGCGAGGGCAACCACATTGAAATGACGGCGCCGGCTAAGGAGGGCGGCATATGAAAAAGCAAGGCGCTAGGCGCAGGCCCGGCACAGGGGCAAAAATCTTCCTGGCAGTGGTGACATGCGTAAACCTGATGCTGACCCTGGCCTTGTCCATACTCCGCCGGGTGGAAGTCATCCACGCCATTGAGGGGGATGAGGACGTAAAGCTGCTGCTCACCACCCAGACGGCAAAAAAGAAGGAGAAGTGAGGCGATATCCCCATGGACGGCAAAACCACCATAAAATACCTGCAAAATTTTATCAGGCAGAAAGACTACCACCCTGAGCTTCTCAAAGACTATTTCTTAAAGCTTACCGAGGAGGTGGGAGAGCTTTCCCGGGCCATGCGCAAGGGGCTGAAAGCGCCCAATCCCCAGGAGATAAAAGGGACAGTTGACGAGGAACTGTGGGATGTCATCTATTACGCCATCGCCATAGCAAACCTCTATGACATCGACCTGGAGCAGGTGATAAAAGTGAAGTCCCGGATGAATGAAAGCCGGTACCCCTCTCCGGTGGTGTTTGAGGAAAACAGGTAGTTTCCCTCTTGACTTTGCGCCCGGCATATGGTACAGTATAAAAGCCGCATACTGCGGGCTAAGGGGCGAAGTATGCCCTGGCGAAGAGGCCATAAGGCCCGCCTGACAGCAGCGAGACTATAGTAAAGGCAGGAATAAACATGTTTGCAGTTATTGAAACCGGCGGGAAGCAGTACAAGGTGCAGCCCGGCGACGAGCTTTACATTGAGAAGCTTGCAGCCGCCGAGGGCGAAACCGTCACGTTCCCCGTACAGGCCCTGTTCGGGGAGGGCGAAACCAAGGTGGGCGCTCCTCTGGTGGAGGGCGCTTCCGTTACAGCCAAGGTGCTGAAAACCGGCAAGGCTAAGAAGATCACCGTGTTTACCTATAAGCCCAAGAAGAATTCCAAGCGGAAGATGGGCCATCGCCAGCCCTACACCAAGGTGCAGATTGAGGCAGTCAACGGCTAAATGATCTCCGTGGATTTTTACACCCTGCCCCAGGGCGGCCTGGTGGGCTTCCGTCTGGAAGGCCATGCCGGCATGGGAAGCAAGGGGGAGGACATTGTGTGCGCAGCGGTGTCAAGCGCCGCATATATGGCGGCCAACACCATTACAGATGTCCTTTTTGTCACGCCCCTGTCTCTGCACGCGGAGGAAGGGGAAATGGCCCTGCGCATCGGGGGGCGGGACGAGCCTGCCTGCCGGACAGTGCTTTTAGGGCTGAAGCTGCACCTTTTAGGCCTGGAGGAGCAGTATCCCGAGGCCATATCGGTAAGCTATGCGGAAACACGATCCTGAAATTATCCTGAAAGGAAGGAAACTGTCATGCTGAGAATAGACATCCAGCTTTTTGCCCATAAGAAGGGCATGGGCTCCACTAAAAACGGCCGCGATTCCGAATCCAAGCGCTTGGGCGTCAAGCGCGCCGACGGGCAGTTTGTGCTGGCTGGGAACATCCTGGTCAAGCAGCGGGGCACCAAGATCCATCCCGGAGAGAACGTAGGCCGGGGTTCTGACGACACCCTGTTTGCCAAGGTAGACGGGCGCGTCCGGTTCGAGCGCCTGGGCGCAGACCGCAAGAAGGTCAGCGTATACGCCGAGTAACAGCATAATGAAACGCTTTGCTCCGCAATGCGTTTGCACCCAGGCCGCGTGAACGCCCGCTTCGTTCGCCGCGTCCTGGAACTTTAAACATGCACCATTGCGTGGCCGGGGTACTCCCGGTCACTTTTCTTTAAAGAAGCAAAAACCCAGTCCTGCGGACGCAGACCCACAGAATTCTACAAGGCCGGGCGCGTCACAGTTTTTGAGGATTCTTAAGGGGCTTTTTTCAAAAAGCCCCTTAAGCCGCCGGAGGCCAAAGGAGGCAGGTTATGTTCATCGACAGCGCGAAAATCAAGATAAAGGCCGGGGACGGCGGCGACGGCGCGGTTGCCTTCCACCGGGAAAAATATGTGGCGGCCGGAGGGCCGGACGGCGGCGACGGCGGCCGGGGCGGCAGCGTGGTGTTCCAGGTGGATGAAAACCTCTCCACCCTGGCAGACTTCCGCTATAAACGCAAGTATACAGCCCAGCGGGGGGAAAACGGCAGGGGCGGGCGCTGCGCGGGGAAAGGCGCGCCGGATCTGCTGGTAAAAGTCCCCCGGGGCACCTTAGTAAAGGACGCCGCCACAGGCAGGCTTCTTGCGGACATGTCCGGGGACAGCCCCCAGGTCATTGCCGCCGGAGGCCGGGGAGGGTGGGGCAACACCCACTTTGCCACCCCCACCCGGCAGGCCCCCCGCTTCGCAAAGCCCGGCGCCCCGGGCCAGGAGCTGGAGGTGCTGCTGGAATTAAAGCTTTTGGCAGACGTGGGCCTGGTGGGCTTCCCCAACGTGGGAAAATCCACCCTGGTTTCCGTTGTCAGCGAGGCAAAGCCTAACATCGCCAACTACCATTTCACCACCCTCACCCCTGTGCTGGGGGTGGTGCGCATGGGGGAAGGCCGTTCCTTTGTCATGGCAGACATCCCCGGGCTGATTGAAGGGGCCTGGGAGGGCCAGGGCCTGGGCCACCAGTTCCTGCGGCATGTAGAGCGCTGCCGCCTGCTGGTACACGTGGTGGACGTGTCCGGCAGCGAGGGCCGGGATCCCAAGGAAGATTTCCGGATTATCAACGAAGAGCTGGAAAAATTCAATCCAGGGCTTGCGGGTCGCCCCATGCTGGTGGCAGGGAACAAATGCGACCTGACAGACGATGGAACGGTGGAGGCTTTCCGCGCCTATATAGAGGAGCTGGGCTACGCTTTTTTTCCCATCATGGCCCCCATCCGCCACGGGGTGGACGAACTCTTAAACGCTGTCAATGAGCGGCTCTCCAAGCTCCCCCCCATCCTCCGGTTTGAGCCGGAGCCGGAACCCCTTGCCCCGGAAAGCGCCGGCAGGCGGGAGCCTGTCCAGGTGACAGAGGAAAACGGGGTATATTTTGCAAAAGCCCCCTGGCTGGAAAAGGCCCTCTCCACCATCGACCTGACAGACAGCGAGTCTTTACAGTATATGCAGCGGCTTCTTATCCAGTCCGGCGTAATCGACGCCCTGCGGGAAGCGGGAGTGCAGGAGGGAGACACCGTAGACCTGTACGGCGTGGAATTTGACTTTGTAGAATAAGGGGTGAAAATGTGGAGAATCTGGTAAAGCCTGTCCCCGCAAAGGAGTACAGCCCCCTCACCCTGGCGTTTATGGGGGACTCTGTATATGAGCTGCTGGTGCGCAACTATCTGGTTTCCGAGGGCAACTGCCCTGTGCGGTCTTTAAACAAGCGGAAGGTGGAGCTTGTCCGCTGCCAATCCCAGGCAAAGGCCCTCACCTTCATGTGGCCCGCCCTGTCAGAGGAGGAGAAGGAAATCGCCATGCGGGGGCGAAACGCCCACGTGGGCCACGTGCCCAAAAACGCTTCCATAGGCGACTATCACGCCGCCACCGCCCTGGAGTCCCTTTTCGGCTATCTCTTTTTAACAGACCAGAGCGTGCGCCTGGGCCAGCTTTTTGTCCTGGCAATGGAATCGGGGCGGCAGGAGGGGGACGAGTCCTTTGCGGTGTCCCATCTGCCCCAGTAAGAAGGAAGATCCTGTAAAAAACTGAGGAAAGGAACGATACCGGGCACAAAAGGCGGCTTGCCCATGGCTCTTTGTGCGAATGGTGTATCCCATGGTGGTTGCTGTGAAAACGAAAGCTATCCGAAAATTTCTGATGGACGCCCTGGTTATGACCCTGGGCGCTATGGCCTATGCTGTGTGCGTCAACGCCTTTACAGCCCCCAACAACATTGCCGCCGGGGGCGTGACAGGCATTGCCACCATGCTGCAATATGTGTTCGGCACCCCTATTGGCCTGATGGTGCTGCTGATCAACGTGCCCATTGTGGTGTGGGGCATGGTGGAAATCGGCTATAAGCTGGTGATGAAAACCCTGGCAGCCATTGTCCTGTCCTCGGTGATGATAGACCTGTTCGCCAAGTTCGTCCCTGCCTACCAGGGCGATCCCATCCTGGTGGCCATTTTCGCCGGGGTGTGCGAGGGCGTAGGCCTTTCCCTCACCTTTATCCGGGGGGCCACCACCGGCGGCACAGACATGGCGGCCCGGCTTATCGGCCGCCGCCTGCCCCAGTTTTCCATGGGCAAGCTGATGCTGGTAATAGACGGCCTGGTGGTAGCGGCTTCGGCCTTTGTATATGGCAGCATTGAAAACGCCATGTACGCCTGCATCGTCATCTTCGTGTCCACCAGCCTTATCGACTCCATCCTCTATGGCGCCGACGCGGGCACAGGCAAAATGTTCCTGGTTATGTCCCCTAAGGTGCAGGAAATCGGGGCGCGCATTATGGGGGAAATCGAACGGGGCGTTACGTATCTGGACTCCCAGGGCGGCTATACAAAAGAGCCGGGCCAAACCCTGCTGTGCGTGGTGCGCCGCTTTGAGGTGTTCCAGGTGCAGTCCGTCATCAAAGAGGTGGATAAGCACGCCTTTGTCATTGTGGGGGACGCGGGAGAGATCACCGGCGAAGGCTTCCGGCCCATGCATGGGGACGACAAGCCCTTAAAAGAGCTTCTGCAAAAGGCAAAGGGCGGCGAAAAGGAAAGCTGAGCGCGCAGAGAAAAAGGCCCGGTAAACCAAAGGGCTTACCGGGCCTTTTTGCCAGCCGTGTTTTACTCGCAGTCGTCCTGCCGCTTGTTCTGGCTCTGATTCTGGTTCTGGTTCTGGGTGCGGTTCTGGCTGTTCTGGTTCTGCTGGTTTTTGTTGTTCTGGCCCTGCTTATTCTGGTTCTGATTCTTGTTGCTCATGGATTTTACCCTCTTTCTTTTGTTTGGCTTTTTCGCAAAGGGAAAAGGCCGCTTCATGGGGAGTGCCCAAAGCGAGTATTTTAAAAAATGAAGAAACACAAAAGTTTCGTCCACCTTTTCAAAGGTGGTGGGGTTTTTAGGGGCAAAGCCCCTAAACCGCCGGAGGCATAAAATGCGCGGTTGGACACTCCCGCTTCATGCCTTTTCCTTTTGTTATTGTAAGCGGGAAAGCGGCTGTTATGCACAAAAGCAGAGGGAAATTTTTCCTGCACCAATTTTTTGAAAAAAGGAGGAAGCGCTGTGGTTCTGCCTGAAAAATTTTTGGAGGAGCTGGAAGCCCTCCTGGGAGAGGAGCAAAAGGCCTTCCTGCTGGAAATGGAGAAGGAGCCTCGGCGGGGGGTGCGGCTGAATCCCTTAAAATGCACAGAGGAAACCCTCCGGCGCAGCCTGCCCTTTGCCCTCTCCCCCACCCCTTTTTCCCCCCTTTCCTTTTACGCGGAGAAGGGAGAGCGCTTTGGGGCGCTGCCCGCCCACCACGCGGGCATGTTCTATTCCCAGGAGCCTTCCGCCGCCTCCGCCGTCACCGCCCTTTCCCCCAAACCAGGGGAGCGGGTGCTGGATTTATGCGCCGCGCCAGGGGGAAAGTCCACCCAGATTGCCGCCCTGCTGGTAGGGGAGGGCCTTTTGTGGTCTAACGAGGTGGTGCGGGGCCGGGCAGACGCCCTGCTCTCCAACCTGGAGCGCCTGGGGGTGCGCAACAGCGTGGTGTCCTGCTGCCAGCCCCAGCGGCTGTGCGAAGCCCTCCAGGGATGGTTTCACCGGGTGCTGGTAGACGCCCCCTGCTCTGGGGAAGGCATGTTCCACCGGGATCCCGGGGCCTTGGCGGCCTGGTCGCCAGAGCATGTGCGGGCCTGCGCCCAGCGCCAGGGGCTGATTTTAGATTCCGCCGCCCTGGCGGTGAAGGAAGGCGGGGTGCTGGTATATTCCACCTGCACCTTTTCCCGGGCGGAAAACGAGGAGGTGTGCGCCGGGTTTTTAAAGGCCCACCCGGAATTTATGTGGGATCCGGTTCCCGCCTCCTTCGGCAGGCCTGCCCTGGATTGCCCTGCCCGGCGGGTTTTCCCCATGGACGGGGGAGAAGGGCACTTTGTGGCCCGGTTCCGGCGGACAGGGGAAAACCCCGCAAAAACAGCCCCCTTCACCCAAACCCTGGAGGGCGGGGAAAGACGGCTGGCGGAGGGACTGTATGGGGAATTGTTTACAGGAACCTGCCCCAGCCCCCTTGGCACAGCCGGGGACAGGGTGCTGCTGCTGCCCCAGGGCCTGCCCTCCCTTTCCGGCCTGCAGGTGCTGCGGGCCGGGGTGGAGCTGGCCCGGATAAAAGGCAGGCGGCTGGAGCCTGCCCACGGGGTTTTTGCCAGCAGGAAAATGGAGGAATGCCGCCAGGTGATGGATTTTTCCCCGGCAGACACAGCCCTGCTGGCCTTCCTGCGGGGAGAGGAAATCGGCTGTCCCCATAAGGGTTACACGGCCCTGTGTGTAAACGGGGTGGTGGCAGGCTTTGGCAAGGCTTCCGGCGGGACGCTGAAAAACCATTATCCCAAGGGCCTGCGCCTGCGGAGCTAACGTCACCCCTCCGCTGCAGAATCCGCCACAGGAAGGGGGGGAAGGGCCGTCCAGCCGTTTTCCCCCTGGTACAGGGGATAGCGGGTGATGGCGTATTCCACGTCCCAGCCGTACAGGGATTCCCACTCCTCCCAGGTGAAAAAGCGATCCCAGGAGATGCGGCAGTCCTCATATTCCGGGTTGGCCTCCGCCAGCCGCAGGCCCTCGTCGGTTGCCTCCCGCACAATGACGGAATGCTCATATTCCCCCAGCCGCAGGTGATCCCCCGGCCGCACCCTGGCCCCAAAGGGGAGCAGGTAGTAAGGGGATTCCTTCCCAAAAAGCCGGTCGCTAAGCAGGCAGGCAAAGCCTAAGCACTGGCACAGATGGGTATACTCCGGGAAAAAGGCCAGCAGGCTCCCGTTATACTGGTTGCAGTAGTCCTGCCAATGCAGGCTGTGGACGCATGGCTCCCCGGTTACGGAAAAGGGCGTTTCCACCCCCTCCGGCAGTTCCTGGCCCATGTGGTTCCAGTATGCGTCCTGGGGCAGCTTTTCCTCCAGCAGGGCAAAGCGCTCCTCCAGCATCAGGCTGGTAAGGCTGATTTCCCCAGGTTTGCCGCTCTCCGCGGGATACAAATCCTCCCCATACAGCCAGCCCTGTTCGCAGGCAAACCACAGCGGCCCTCCGCCAGGCTCTACCCGCAAAAAGGTGCCCCCGGCAACAGTTTCATGGCTGAGCGCCTCCCCGTCAGGAGTGGTAAAAACCGGGGTGCGCGCCGGGACATACACCGTCAGGGCGCTTTGGGCAGCCTCTTTTTCCGCCTGAACGCTGGGGCCGGGCTGGTACAGCACCTGGAAAATGCCCCACTCCGCCCCAGGCAGGGAATCCCCCAGGAGATCTGCCTCCGCTTCTGCCGGGGCCTCCCCCCAGGGGAAGGGGATGAAGTCCAGGGGGGGCGGGAAGCCGCAGCCTTCCAAGGCCATAGAGAGGACAGCCAGCAAAACCCCCAGCAAACAGGCTTTCTTTTTCATAGTCAGCTTCCCTCCCGGCACAAAAAATGAAAAATCCTAGGCAATGCCCGGCAATCACAAAGGGTTTACAAAACCGCGTTTTTTTACCGGAATTTACCGGTTTTAACAGTTCGTTCATATTCTTCACAGGCAAAATAATCATTTTCCCTCCTGCGGCCCTGAAAAAATGCAGGCGGGTTTGCCCGAAGAGCCGCACACACTTCCAGTATATTGTGATTATACCTTGGAAATCCCCAAAAGGTCAATAAAAATTTTGCGGAATTTTGTCGCATTTTTCCGCGCCACCCAAAGCAAAGGAGAAGCCTATGGCAGAGAGCAAAGCAAAGAAAAAATTTTACGCGGTAATTGGCGGCAGGGAAGGAACCACTATATACAGTAGTTGGGACGCCTGCAAAGCCCAGGTTATAGGGGTAAAGGGCGTTATCTATAAAGGCTTCCCCACCCTGGAGGAAGCCGAAATTTTCCTGTCCGGCGGCACAGCCGCCCAAACCCTGCCCCAGGAAGGCCTTGCTGTGGCCTATGTAGACGGCAGCTATTATAAAGGCAAATTTTCCTGCGGGGCAGTGCTGTTCTATGAAGGGGAGCAGGTGGAGTTTTCCCGGAAGTTTGACGACAGGGATATGGCTGCCATGCACAATGTGGCAGGGGAAATTATGGGGGCCTTGACCGTGATAGAATACTGCCTGGAAAAGGGGATTCCCGCCCTGGAAATCCACCACGATTACGAGGGGGTGGCAAAGTGGGCGCAAGGCCAGTGGAAAGCCAACAGGCCCGGCACCATAGCCTATGCCGCAGCCTGCCGGAAGGCCCGGGAAAAGCTGAAGCTGGGCTTTGTAAAGGTGAAGGGCCATTCTGGAGATACATATAACGATTTAGCTGACCGTCTGGCAAAACAGGCCCTGGGCATTTAACGGGTATCAGCTTCTTTCCAACATGTGTTCTTTCATTTTATCAGGCATAGGGATTCGGGGCTATACTTTTTTCATAAGGAATCCTTAAAGATTTATCAGGGCGCACCCGGCCCCGCCCTTTCGGGTACAAGCAAAGCCACCAGTTTCCTGGTGGCTTTGTTCTGCTGCCTGTGTTATGGCAAACGCGCTCATTCTCTCTGTTTTCAAACAAGCCTTAGTGGGCCGGGTCTACGAACACAAGGCTGGAATCCCCCTTCCGGGCCTGTTCCAGAACCGCCTGCGCCAGCAGTTGGAATGTCCCATGGGAGGAGGAAGCCCCTGAAATAGCGTCAATGCTTTGCTCCCCTTGGCCCTCCAGAAGCTGGCTGGCGTAATCGCGGGTATACTCGTTGGGGTAAGTGCCGTTGGAGTGCAGCATGGTCTGCATATATGCGTTATCCCAGCTTTTAATAAAGCCGCTGGCATTCTCCGCGTTGTATTCTACGGAAACGATGCTCCCGCCCTTTACCAGGATGGTGATATACTCTTTCCAGCCATGGCTGAATTCAGACATCTGGGCAGTATAATACCCGTCCTGAAGCCCTGCCTGGCTACCGCAGCCTGCCAGCAGGGACACTGCCAGCAGAACGCCCAAAAACACAGCTAAAAACCGTTTCATCTGCCTTGCCTCTCCTTCAAAACAAATTTCCGCACCTGAGATTGGAGCGATTCGGCTTCTTTCGCCAGCAGGCCGCTGGACTGCTCCGTTTCCCCTGCGTTTTGCAGGTTGCGGTCTGCAATGGAGGAGATAGCGGCAATCCGCGTCTCCATAGCGGCGAGGGCGGCTTCCTGCCCCTGTACCGCCGCTGCCAGTTGATCCGAAATGGTGTTGATCTGGGAGGAAACCTCGGAAATGGCCCGGAGGGACTCCGCCGTATCCGCAGTCATCACCACGCCGGTCTGGATAATGGCTTTGGTATTGTCCACCATGCCTGTAGCGCTTTGCGCGGCCTCGGCGCTTTTGGCAGCCAACTGCTTCACCTCATTGGCCACCACGGCAAAGCCCTTCCCGGCAGCGCCTGCCCGGGCCGCCTCCACAGAGGCGTTGAGGGCCAGGATATTGGTCTGGAAGGCAATGTCCTCAATATCCTTTGCAACCTTTGTAATTTGCTGGGCATTGGCGCTGATGTTGTCCATGGCGGCGGAGAGGGCCGCCATCTGTTCGTTGGCGCTCTGGATCCTCTGGGTAATCGCTTCTGTCTGGGAACGGGTCTGCCCGCTGCTTTCCGTCACGTCAGCCAGGCGGTCTTTCACATTGTCCACCTCATGCACCAGGTCTTCTGTGGACTGGTTCTGATCCATAGACGCCTGGTGAAGCTGGGCGGACTGCCCGCTTAACTGCTCCGCCATGTTGGTAAGCCGGTCTGCGGCGTCGCGGAAGCCAAGGAGGGTTTCGTTCATAGACTCTGTAATGGTGTGCAGGCTGCTGCGTATCAGCACAAAGTCACCTTTATAGTCCACCTGGGGCTGGGTGCGCAGGTCGCCGGTTGCAACCTGCGTCAGCACCTGCTGGATATCGGATATGTACCGGTTCATGCTTTCCCGCGTGGCATCCAGGGTCTGGGTCATAACCTCCAGCTCGTCTCCTGTGCGGACAGGAAGCACCTCTGTGTGCAGGTCGCCGCCGGCAAGGGCCACCATGCGGTCTGTCACCTGCTGCACAGGGCGGGAAATGGAACGTGCCAGGCGCAGAATCAGCAGGATGGAAACCACCAGCACGGCCAGGGTTGTCAGGATGGCAAACAGCATGGCCCCGTTAATGAAGTGGTTATAATCCGCCTTGGGGATCCAGATAACCAGGGACCACTGGGTGCCGCGGATGGGAGAAAAGGCCACCAGCATTTTTTCCCCGCCCACAGGGAATTCTGTTGCCCCTGTTTCGCCTGTGGTTACCCGCTCCACCGCGTCGCTGTTGCCATCGCAAAGCTGTGCCAGGGAGCTTTTGTTCAGCGCCAGGGACTGGTCGGGGTGGCCGGTAACAACGCCGTTTTCATCGACCATATAGGCCATGCCGCTTTCTCCTAAATTGATGCTGCTGATAACGTCGTTAAGGGTGTCATATTTATATACGCCCATTACGTAGAGGACAGTTTCGCCTTCCTCCTTCACAGGCATGCCCATGGTAATGCCCAGCCTGCCCTGGTAAAGGGTGGAAGAGCTGGTGGTCAGGTTGTCGGTTTCCTGCAGCAGGGCCAGAAAGCCGCTGTCCAGGCTTTCCGGCGCGCCGTCGATTCCTTGCACCAGCCGCCCGTCCAAATCATACAGGGCGATGGTGTAAAGCTCATAAATTTCAGCGGCTTCTTCCAGCACAGCCATGCGGTTTTCCGCGGTTGCCGCCGCGTCCGGCTGCGGCTCCCCAGTTTCACCTGAGCCAGCAGCGGCTGCCTCGTGCATCCGGGAGTCGCCGGCAATGGTCATCATGCGGTCTGCCAGCATGTGGATGTTAGCCTCCACCGTTTTAGCCGACTGTCGGGCCATTGGCTGAAGGCTGTCCAACAAAATATTGTTGGCAAGCGACTGCATGGAAACGGCCATAATAGCACAGCTAATGACCACCAAAATCAGGATATTAAGCGTGGTGCTCCTCAATATCCTTTTATTCAGGCTCCGTTTTATCCCCCGGCTGGCCAGGGGATCCCTTTGCTTTCCCGTCACGTTCCTGTCGCTCCTTTTCCTGATATTTTTGTCAAAAGACAGAATAAAAGCGGGAATATCCGCGTCAGGGGCGCAGGCATCGTCCCCACAATGCGGGCATTCTCGGCAAAAAACTGCCTGTTCTTGCCTTCGGGGGCTTTGCGCCGCGCCAAGGCCTGAACAGCCGGTTTCAAATATTTAGTATACCATAGATTTTGTATAAAGGGAAGTGCTTTTTTATAGGAATCTCCAGGGTATACCGACAAAGATTTGATTACACTTCATCAAATTATATCATTGAAATCACTGGGCTTTTCTTTGGACGATATAAAAAAGCGGTTGATCTCTTTGGAAACACCGGCTGATATTGCAAATGCTCTTACAGAGCAGGCAGATGATATACGCCAAAAAATAGAACAGCTTCAGGCTTCTTTGTCAGCAATAGAACAGTTAAAAACAGAAGTTTTACAAATGCAGACGGTCAGCTTTAAGAAGTATGCCGATATTATTGTCAATCTGCAAATGAAGAATGAGTTTTATCCTCTTATTAAGCGCTTCGATGATGATACGCTCGATCATATACGCAGTCAATTTGATAAAGAAAGCGGCTTAGATTTTATGGAGAGATTTAACCGTCTAAGTGATGAAATCGTACAGCTTCAAAAAGAAAATGTACCGCCCGAAAGCGAAAAATGCCAACAGGTTGTAAAAGAATATTGGGGCTTGATTATGGAGTTTACAAACGGCGATATGAGTATGCTTCCGAAATTGATGGAAGTCGGTAACATTGATACCGCCACAAACGCATGGGAAGAAAGACAAAAAATTGTCAATGATCATGTCAGCCCAGCTTTGCATGGTACGGAACTCTGCCATATCTATTTCAAGGACAGGCTTCGGCGGCATATCGTGTTCACGGATTAAGTTTTGCAGGAAGTCCTTTGCCTTGTTCACGATACTGCGGAACAGATTGGGAAGCCAGCCCTTGCTTTTGATAGACTGGCTCGCCTTTTCGTGTATCTCTGTCTGTTTGACTTCTAAAATCTTTGCTTCGGAGATACCTGATAATAACGCCATATCCGCTGTCCTGTTCCATTCCTGCCTTGCGGCATTTGTAGATTCCAGCGAAGAATCACCTGCGCAGATGTTACATTATGTGCCTCTGCAATCGCCACAATTACTTCATCTCCAAATAGTTCCACAGTATGTCCCCTGCCGCCGAATGGGAACCAACCCTCCACGACAATCCCCAAATTCTGAATATAAGGAACCACTTCTTTTTCCTGATAGTAGGGATGAATTTCATTCTGAATAACAGCAGGTGTAATTGTGACCTGCGGAAGAAATTCTTCCAGCTCCTTAATATACCAATTCGACAATCCGATAGAACGAATTTTCCCATCTCGGACTGCCTGCTCCAAGACTTTATAGGCTTCCACATCTTCTGTCCCCGGATGGTGCAGCAGCATTAAATCAATATACTCTATATCCAATATTTCAAGAGCTTCATCAATGGCTGCCTCCGTATCGGAAAACTGATTCGGATAAAGTTTTGTGGTTACGAAAATTTCTTCACGTGGCACATTGCTATTCCTTACCGCTTCACCCACACTTTTTTCTGTCCCATAGTAAAGAAGCGGTATCAACCAGCCTCCCTCCATTTTCAAACAAAGCTGTTACAGAAGCCACACACTCGTCATGGGATAATGCGTAAGTACCAAGCCCTGCAACCGGCATATCATATCCGCTGTTTAACCGAACAAGCCTGTTTTTCCAAATCAAAAGTAGCAATCCTTTCCGTTTCAGGCTCATTTTCAGGTTCCTTTTCTTCCTCAGTATTAGTTTCCGTGACTTGCCTAATGCTCTGCGTCTTTGATTCCCCGGAGGTTTCCGGCTGCTTGTCATCCCCATGCACGCTGCCGCAGGCAATCAGGCACAACGCAACCGTCAACGCCGTCAACAACAAAGGTACTTTTTTACTCCATCTCATAATCAAACCTCCCCAATCTGTTTATTTCCGCTCCAAAAGCCCTGCTGCCGCAACATTTCCGAAACCTCCGGATAATGATTATATGGCGGCTGGTAAAAATCAGCGGCAAGCTGCGACCAGTTCCCTACACCAATGTCATTAAGTTAAAGGTATAAAAGAGCAAAATAAGAAAAAAGCATAAAAAAGGCTTGACAAATGGGAAAA
>NZ_QWLE01000089.1:0-5231 GCF_009917365.1 Neglectibacter sp. X4
GTACTTGGATTTGTGGTGAAACCATTGTACCAGAAGGGCTGGCGGGTCTTCAACTTTCATTTTAGTTTACAGTACGATTATCTTTACAGGAAGCAAAATAACAGGAGGTTTTTGTGTTACTACATATTCTTTGCTGTCAAATTCAAAGTTAAAGCATATTTTAGAGGATTGTCCTGCATTAAGGGATTGCTTGCTTTCAGAGGGTGAGTTTATACAATATAAAGGGCGTAAATATGCTTGGCTCGATATTGATAAAAATGGTGTGATTAAATTGCCGCACAGTACCTTGGCGGTCTTAGACCTACAATCTGGAATGGAGTTGTTATCTATTCGCAGCAGTGATATTGCCTTTACAATGGGGGCAAAAGGACCGCTGCTTCAAAAAGCCCATAACTTTCAAGGAAGTATAGAGAAATATTAGGAGAATAACGAAATGAAAAACATAGCAGGCAATAGGTTCTTTAATATGATTTTGTTATTCACAATCATAGGCGAGTTTATTGTTCCGTGGATACTGGAACGATTTTATTCTGAATATAACGGCAAGATAATGGTTATGAGTGTTTTAGGTAGTCCGAAAAGTCCTGTCCGACTTGTTTATAATATATGGCTTATCTGGCTTGGCGGTTTCTTAGCATATACAGCAGGCGTATATTTTCTGTCATTAAGAGCAAAGTTTCCTGTTCTGGCGGTTTTCATGCTTCTTTCGATTGGAATTTTTGCTGTTGGTGCAGGACTTATTTCTGGATTTTTTAGTGTGAACGAGAGCAAAGACATAGTTACTACAGCTTCAAAGATACATGGAGTAGGTGCTGCAATCGGTTTTATGGCGTTACTGTTTTTTCCGTTGCTAAATGGAATTGTAGCTTTTAAGCAAAATGGCATGGTTGAGGGCATCATCAGTATAAGCTCATTTATTTTATCGCTTATTTTCTTTGCCTGTTTTGTTATGGGAGATAAGGAGCAATTTCAAAATACCCTTTTGAAGTATGAGGGATTATGGGAACGCCTTGCTTTGTTTTGTATGTATATTCCGTTTGTTTATAAGTCTATGAACAACTTGTTCTTTTAGAGCGATAGTGAGGTATTGAAATGACAAAAATAGAATGGATACTCTGTCCCGTTTGCGGCAATAAAACCCGTAATCAAATCAGAGAAGATACGGTTCTTTTGAATTTTCCCTTATACTGTCCGAAGTGTAAACAAGAGACATTGATTGAAGCAAAAAAACTTCAAGTAACGGTCATTGAAGATATTGATAAAAAGCGGAGGAATAAAGGGGAATGAATAAGATAAAAACAATCTTTATGGCATTGTCATTAGAAGTACTATTAGTGCTTTGTGTCGGCATTGCAAATTTGCTTCTTAAACCGATATACTATTTCTGCTTCTATAATGTCCTGTATGGTATATTGTTTAGCTTTTTAATCCCCCTTTTCTTATTGCGGAAAGAGAAAAATGTATTTGACTTCCTTGGGATTAAAGCACTTGGCAAAAAGCAAGTTTTCATTTTAATAGTATTTATTGTTTTTTCGGTTGGCGGACAGATTATTCCCATAGTAGCTAAAGGTGGAATTATTCCTTGGAACTTGCTTCCTATGGGGATTGTGCCGCTGATTATGACAACCTTTTTTGAAGAGTTTGTATTCCGTGGATTTTTTCAAAATAAGTTCGAGAAAGAATTTGGCACTATAACCGCAATTCTGGTCTCTGGATTGATGTTTTCGCTTTACCATGTGGGCTATCCGAGATTTCGTACCTTTGAGGATATTCTTTTGCTGTTCGCCGTTGGAATTGGGTTTGCTGTTGCTTATAAACTTTCTGGAAACAATTTGATTGTTGCATACTTTGTGAATCTCCCCAATGCCTTTGTAACCTATATGTTGAAATTTGAACAATTTCTAAAAATGACAATAGCTTCAACAATGGCAGGCATCGTTACATTGTGCATAATTGTTGTAGTATTTATTGTGCTTGTGAGAGCGAATAGAAAAGAAAGGTAAAAACAACGCTTATGGATGAAAAATTATATCGTGAACTTGCTCAACTGACAAAAAATAAAAGTATTTGGAAACAAAATATCCCCTATGTAGCTTCTTTGCTTAAAAATCAATCTCCTAAAATAACGGCTAAAGCAATGTGGCTGCTTGGAGAGATGGGATTGATATATCCGCAGGAGGTCGCACCATATACAAAAGAAATTGCTTCTTTTATCGTTTCGGAAAATGACTTATTAAGAGAGCGTACCGCTAATGCTTTAGGACGAATTGGCAGAGCAGATTACAAGCTTGTTGCCCCTTATTTTGAGGAACTATTGACCTTGGCAGGAGATAAAAGCCCTAATGTACGGTTAAGTTTTATATGGGCTTCTGAAAACATTGCGACAAATACATGGGCGGTGTATGAGAATTGTTTGCCGATATTTGCAGAGCTTCTTAACGATGAAAACGAAAGAGTTCGAATGGAAGCACCAGAGATGTTTCGGGTGTTAGGAAAACGAACGCCCGAATTTGTGCGACCATACTTAGAAAAATTAGAATATATAGCAACGCACGATGAGGTTAGCGTAGTCCGTATTCACGCTAAAGGAGCAATTAGAGCCACATTATCCAAAACCATCAAAGAGCCAGACGCTATGACGCAGAGCCGATAAACTTGTGAGCAATCGCAGTTTGTCGGCTCTTTCTTTTATATATATTCATAGGTAGGACAAGCCCACCGAATAAAAAAACGATGTTTCGGTGAGCTGCTTTGCTATACTCTAAACACTCTCCGACTTCGCTTTTGAAGTTTGGAGGGATTTTTTATTGTCTGCAAGCAGCAGCTTCTACTTACATATACCATACCGAGGATGGGCGGATAACCTGTTAAAAAAATCCTCGCTACTGCATGGGGGCTTTGCACCTCAAAAGTAGAAGTCAAATCTCTACACAATAGAAATAAATTCTCCTTAAACCGTAAAGGTATGACAGCCTTTGCGGTTTTTCTTTTGTCGTTTTTTACAGAAATACGGCGCAAAGCGATTTCTGGCGTGGGATGTCGTTCGCCGCCTTTTCAATCTGGATTTTAACGATTTTCAAAATTCAGACTGGAGGAAATTAAAATGGCATATAACCACGGACGGGAAGAACGCAAATGGCGTATCTGGAAAGAAGCTGAGGAAACGATTTTACGGAAATGCGGTGTTGACGAGGATACCATCGAAAAAATCCGTATCTATGACAGGGCGGATTTTAATGCAACCAGACGGTTTTACCGATATCTGAACGATATCGGGGAATACCTTGAGGGAATGGCAGACGCTGAGCAACCGATAGAGATACATTCTGTTGCGGATTTATTGGACGAGATTGAAAACGAAAATCTGTATCGGGCATTGCTTGCGGTGGACAAGCGTACCCTGCAAATCGTTCTGCTGAAAATACAGGGCTATTCCATAAAGGAGATTGCGCCACTTGTCGGTCTGACAACAGGAGCTATCTACGCAAGATTAGACCATCTGCGGAAAAAGCTGAAGCAATTTAAGCGTTAGAGGGTAATTTTCAGCTTTTTCAAGGACTATAGAGTGAGGGGAATTTTCTCTCACTCTATTCTTTATAGGAGGATTATTGCATATGAACAGCTATATAGACGAAACAACAAAGGAGCAATTTACCGAAGATATCACTATCCGAGAAGCAATCAACAGCATTTATGATATGCTTGCGGAATTGCCAAAAGAGAAACGCCTTGCTTTCTTTGAGCAAATTTCAAAACCAAAAGATTTGGATTTTGTAAAGGAGATTGATGGTATTTATTATGTCGCCTGTGCTCATTTCGACAGGGAACAAAAGGAAGATATGATAACCAAAGTCAATCGGGTATTAGGTGCAGAGGTGTAAAAACATTTCAAATTAGGGCTTTAAAGTATTGAAGTAAGGCGGTGGATATGGTAAAATAACATCACTACAAACATCATATCCGACTGTCGGAAAGGAGTTTATTTTGAACAGACAGGCTTTCATACCACACATCGGACAAGGCCGACATCGTGCTGGGCTTTTCCCGGTTCAGCCGCTCCAGAAAGCGGGGGTCAACGGTTCTGCAGTAGTCCTCCATCCGGCCCTGGTCGAGATTCAGGGCGCTGGCCAGCAGGCTCTCGTGGCTGGCCATCAGGTTCGCCAGGTTCCGCAGGGAAGCGGGAGTGTGGCCGTTGGCTCCGATGTGGATATGCACCCCACAGCCGTGGGCCGGATTGCTGACCGCTCCAGCGTGACGGAGCTGGCGGGCGACTTCCTGCAAGTCCTCCAGGTCGTCATAAGTGAGGATCGGAGTGCCCAGCTCGGTCTTCTCGGCGTCGCGGGCGGCCCGGATGCTGGAATCCCGTGTGATTTTCCACACCCGGCCCTGCCGATCCTGGCAGCTCCAGGAATCGTAACTGCCAGCCTCATGCCGCACAGTGCGCTCGGTGCCGAAATATTTTGCTACCACCTTAGCGGCCTCCTGCCGGGTGATCCCGGCCATTTCGATCTCCACACCGATGGTTTGCTTCTTCATGTCCTCGACCATTTTAGCAAGTTTCGCGTTCATTTTGTTTACCTCCGTGGTTTGATTGTGTCTGTATATTACCATACACACGCACTGAATACAAGCCGCTAAGGCGCACAAACATTCTGCTATTCTCCTGGTGTATATGCCGGCTTGACTTTTGCCATACATACGCATATAATAAAGTAAAATGGGAGGAGGGGCCTAAATGCCAAGATTGTCCGCAGCCGCAAATACCACACCCATAGATAAGAAGTGCCTGGAACTGGGGATATCCCGGTCGGAGCTTTCCCGCCGGAGCGGGGTGCCGCTGCCTACGCTGGACGCCTGGGGCCGTAGGACACGGCTCCCCAGGGATGTGTATCAGCTTTATAAGGTAGCCCAGGTGCTGGGCTGCCACATAGCGGATATCATTGAGCCGGAGTTGGCAGAACAGCAGGAAAGCGGCAGGGAATAGCAAAGGGGCGGAATGACCTTCCGCCCCTTTCGTGTATTTCTTTAGGCCGTCATATAGTCGTACAGTTTGGCCTTAAGGACAATCAGCTGGGCCTCCGCGGCCTCGGCCCGGGCCTTGTACTCGTCCCGTTCTTCGGCCAGCTGACCATTCTGCACCGTGCGCTGGGCCAGCTGCTCCCCCAGATCCTGCGCCTGCTCCACCGGGTTCCCGGAGAAGCCGTTGTCAATGTTCTCCTCGGCGATATCGA
>NZ_QWLE01000090.1:0-697 GCF_009917365.1 Neglectibacter sp. X4
CCCTTTGTGTATTTCTTTAGGCCGTCATATAGTCGTACAGTTTGGCCTTAAGGACAATCAGCTGCGCTTCAGCCGCCTCGGCTCTGGCCTTGTACTCGTCCCGCTCCTCGGCCAGCTGGCCCACCTGCACGGTGCGCTGGGCCAACTGCTCCCCCAGATCCTGCGCCTGCTCCACCGGGTTCCCGGAGAAGCCGTTGTCAATGTTCTCCTCGGCGATATCGAACACGCCGCGGAACGCGGTGGCAATGTAGCTTTTCGGCCCCAATTCGGCCACCATAGCCTTGATCTGCTGCAGGACTCCCCGCTCCTGGTCTTTGGTGGCCATTGCAGACTCGGTGGTGTTTTCGATACACATTTTTTATTTTCCTCCTTGATTTTTGTGTCCTGCTTTGTTAAAATCAAGGTAGCCGGGGGCAGGTTTCCCCGGCCCGCCTTGTTTGAGGCGTTGAGAGGATAGCGGGGTAACATTGGCGTGTGTACCGCTATCCTGGTTTTTTCGCTCCTTCCCGCCTCGGGATTATATGCAAAAGAAAAAGCACCCGGTTTTTACCGAGTGCTTTTCTAATTGCCCTCATTCTTTGGGCAACATCATGGCCAACACGAACGCCGGACCTACAAAGTAAATTGTGGCGGGGTTCGTATGGCTCTGGTATGGCAGGGGCAGAAGGATTCGAACCCTCGGCACGCGGTTTTGGAG
>NZ_QWLE01000091.1:0-5206 GCF_009917365.1 Neglectibacter sp. X4
AAACGGGCTGCTGACAACAAACAGGCGCTATGCTCCCGGCAAGGGGCATAGCGCCTGTTTGTTGTGGGGGTATCCAAAGGGGGCAACGCCCCATTTGGCACACGACTTTGCGAAGCAAAGTGTAGTGTGTTATACGCTCTGTCGGCGTTGCCGTGAAAATGCCGTTGCCGCCGGGGAGGGCAAGGGCATTTGAAGCGGCAGGAAAACAGGGCTTTGTTTGGGGCTGGGAAGCCGGAAACAAAGGGCTGGTTTCAGCAGCAGACAGGGCGTATATGAAAGCCCTCGTCCACCGTCCTCAGCCTATGGGACAAAATGTCCCAAACCTTTAGACACCGTGACTATATGTGTGGCCACACTCATTTATTTTAGTGGTCGTTCTTTTCTCAAAATTGAAATGGGCGGGAAGCCATTTTAGGGCTTTCCCGCCTTGATTGCCCATCAGCAAAGGCAGGCGGGGCTGTCAACGGCGGCGCATTTGTGCGCCGTTCATCTTGACCGTTGACTGGCTCGGCTGCCTTTGCTATCTCCCCCGATAAACTGAAAGTTTTAGATTAGTCCCACACGATTTCCAAACAATCGAAGTTATCTGGAATTGGTGGTACGCACGAATAAGTATTTAATTCAAATGCCTCTATTGTAATTACTCCATCAGAGCATAGCCATTCGCAATTTACTAATTTTTCTAATTCCGCAGGCAAAATGGTTGTGCAAATCACGATTGTATCTCCTGCAAGAACTAATTCTTCTTTCCCATTGTTTTCTACGATTTCTGTATCATCGTGGAGAGCAACACGCACCCATGCTATGTCAGGCATTAACTCAATCTTTTGTAGCATATTTCGTATTTCAGAAAGCGTTGGACGGCCAAATTCCCATTGGTTCGGAGCAATGGAATCCTCCTCTGTGTTTCCATCGAAAAATTCATCAAGCGTTAGTAATGGCAAGCGTTCTTCATTTTCTTCCAATATTTTTTTGAATGTATTCAACTCTATCATAGTCACAATTCTCCTCGCAAATCAGAATTAGTTGATTTTATCCTCTCCCCGGATTTTCTTGTTTTTCCGTTCTTCTAACTCCGCAATTTGGTTCATCAAGCAATCTGAAAAAGTCCCCTCAATCGGTGTAGCTTCTCCTGTTGTGTAGTAGTCAAGAAGGACTATGTTATTATTCTTGTCAAAACAAAATATTTCATCACCATTCCCTATAATGGACAAGAATGGGATAAAATCAGTAAAACCTTCATCGTGTAGTTCTTTCGTTTTTTCACGAATATCCAAAAAATCGGGTATTCCATTGGCAATTCCATAGACTATAATTCCTCGACAGAATGACCAAAATGGGCCTATGTCATATTGTTTCGCTTGTGGCCATATTTCTTCTCGAACCTCCATATAAAGCCCACCTAATGGGGACATAGTGAACTCTCTAAAATCAGCAGGAAGATTTATCCCATACTGATTTTCAAAATCCTTTATATCCTGCTCCGATGGCTCATTTCCCATACAAGCTACAACCTGATAAGTCTGCTTATCATAATTATGGAAATAATCATAAACTTTTTCCAATGACATAATATACCTCCTACAAAATGCGATTTTTTATTTTCTTACTTCCGTCCCCGCTGTGGGGTTGGTTTTTTCAGCAAGTCCGACTTCTGTGCAATCTTTTTCAGCCACTTCTTTTCTTCCCCGGACAGCTTCTTAAAGTTCAGCCGCAACCGTTTGCAGATAAACGCCAAAGACGCTTGCTCCGGGTCACTGTCTGGGTTGGTAATTTCGGTAGCGGCTTCCAATAATCCTTTCAGCGGGTTATCCTCCGGGACGCTGAAAAAATCCTCCCTGTGGGCTTCCCGCAGGCCGGCGGCTATCTCGTCTATGTCCTGCTGGATTATGTAACGGCAAAAGCTGTCATCATCAATATGGGCAGCGATAAGCTGTCTTAACTGCGGGTCGGTCAAGCCGGGATTGTGCTGTTTCATAATCATTGCGCTCATAGCGTCCACAATGGCGTTTGCGCTCTGTACCTGCTTCACCGCCGTTCCGTTCACATAGATTTCAAGGTCGGCCATCAGCTTGATAAAATCCGGGTGCGCCGCCAATTCGCACAGCAGAGCATTGTCCACCTGCCCGCTTTTCAGCAGGTCAATCATTCCGTCACTCAAACGCAGGTCTGCAAGATCAGCGTTTGGGTGACGCTTCATTTCAGACAGCCCCAGCAGATAGTCGGTGGTCACGCCGTAAAACTTCGCCAGCTTGATAAGAGCATAGTGGCTGATGTCCTTAAAATCGTCCGCTTCATAACTGCCCAACGCAGACTTGGAGAGATTCGTCTGCTCTGCAAGCTGTTCCAGCGTCAAGCCACGCTGCACACGCAGGTCTTTCAAGCGTTCTTGAATGGATAAAGACATTTTCTCGCCCTCCTTGTCTGTTCGATAAATCGGAAGTTAGTGAATCGGTAATAATTCCATATTTTTTGCCCGCTTTAGATTTATTTTAAGGTCGTCATATCCAAACGGCTTGCCATGTCCCGGATATATTAGATTTGGTCTAAGTGCGATGATTGTTTCCCAAGATTTTAGGAAATCCGTTTTATCCTCCGCCCAAATAGTTATTCTGTGTAAACTTGGCAATCCGTTCATAGCAGCGTCGCCGCAGAATAGAGAACCGTCATTAGTTAAAAGAGATATGGAATCGGCGGTGTGACCGGGAGTATCAATGATTTTTCCTTGCAATAAAAGTTCCACTTGCTTACGGTTTTGTTCGGTCACTTGAATACATCTACATGAATATTCTTGCGTTATTGGAGGAAACAAATGCTTGCCCTTGCCAACAAATTTCATTAAGAAACAAAAGAGCAAGGCAATCTTGGTTGTGCAACCGCCATGAAAAGAGTTTTGCCCTTTATATAATCTTTCTAACGCCTTGTCACTCATAACGATTTGAATGTCAGAGCATTCCGAGAGTATTTCATTCAAATAGCCTGCATGGTCATCGTGAGCGTGTGTCAGAAAAATATATCGTATCTGTTGAGGGGCTATTTGCATCTTTGCCAGTTGCTTTTTGAAATGTGCAAATCCTCTTTCATACCCTGTATCAATCAGTACATAGCCGTTGTCAATAGGATATATCCAATTATTTACTATCCTGCTTCCTGCATTGAGCATAGATGTTCTCTCTTTTCATTTATTTTCATCGGCGTCAACTTTCAATTTACTGTTCTGTATTTTCTCATTATACCACAATTCCGAGAGCGTGGAAATAGCGAGTTTTCCGGGCTGATTTCCTACCTCTTGGATATACGGCACAGGCAATCAAAAAAGTATACACTTGAGATAGTTCATCGATGGACAAGCCTCTTGAAGACTAAATGACCGTCTGAAAAGGAATACCCCGGCTGGGGAAGTGTGCTGTGACCCCGCTTCTGGACACCGTGACCAGAGAGGGTGAGCGTACCAACGCCGGAACACGCCGCAGGAATGGGGCAGGAAGCCTTTTCGGGGAAAACGGCAGCAAGAAGAACAACGGAGGGAGTGCATGAAAGAAAGACCCTATCAACATTTGCCACCGCTGGAACACAGGCCGGACAGCTTCCCCTACCGCATGACCCCGGCGCAGAGGAAGCGGGCCAGCAGCCTGATCCGCCGGGAGTGCTGCAACTGTGGTGGTGGAAACTGCTTTGCGCTGGACGATGGCGACACCTGCACCTGTCCGCAGATGATTACATTCTCCGTCTGCTGCAAGTGGTTCCGCTGGGCGGTCTTGCCGCTGGATAGGACGCTGGAAGCGGAGATTTACCGTGACTGTGCTTTGAAACGCTGCTCGGTCTGCAGAAAGCCCTATGTGCCAAAATCCAACCGGGGCAAATACTGCCCGAACTGCGCCGCCAGAGTACACAGGCGGCAGAAAACAGAAAGTGAACGGAAAAGGAGGTCTGCTGTGGACAGTTAAGGCGGAGAAAAACCTTGATTTGCAAGGCTCCGCAAGCCCAAAACCGGGGCGGGCGGTATGTTTTATCGCCCACCCCGGAAAACGGGCTTCTAACCGTCCACAAAACACGCTATGACAAACACGATTTACATTCACCAGCCGGAGAAAGTCATCAGCTTCACCCGGCTCCCCAATTTCCTTTTTGAAGCCCCATCATTCAAGCCCCTGTCCAACGAAGCGAAGGTGCTGTACGCCTTTATCCTGCGGCGGGCGGAGTTATCCCGGAAAAACGGGTGGGCGGACGAATATGGGCGGATTTACCTGTATTACCCCATCTGCGAGGTGGTCGCCCTGCTCCACTGTGGGCGGCAGAAGGCGGTGAATACCCTGCGGGAGTTGCAGTATGCGGGGCTGGTGGAAATACAGAAACAGGGCTGTGGAAAACCCAACCGCATTTACCCAAAATCCTATGAAGCGGTTCCAAACACCGACTTCAA
This sequence comes from Neglectibacter sp. X4, assembly GCF_009917365.1. Lineage (NCBI taxonomy): Bacteria > Bacillati > Bacillota > Clostridia > Eubacteriales > Oscillospiraceae > Neglectibacter > Neglectibacter sp. X4. Next base: position 4,424 of record NZ_QWLE01000091.1, read on the forward strand.
GAAGTCCGGCTGCGGTACGCCGGAGGGCTGAAAACCGTACCCTACAAGTACGAAAATCAATCCTCTTGGAGTACGGAAACCGGACGGTATATAGAAATACAGAGATTAAAACCATTTATTTATATCTATTCCATTCCAATCCTATCAGAGATATTTTCGGTGGGGAAACCCGCCGGAAAGGAATGGAATGGGGAAAGGAGTTCAATGGCACAACACGCAATTTTGCGTTTTGAGAAGCACAAGGGACACCCGGCGGGGCCACTGGAAGCCCACCACGAACGGAAAAAGGAGCAGTACGCCAGCAACCCGGACATTGACACCAGCCGGAGCAGGTACAATTTCCATATCGTCAAGCCGGAGGGGCGCTACTACCATTTCATTCAGAGCCGCATTGAACAGTCTGGGTGCAGAACGAGGAAAGACAGTACACGCTTTGTCGATACGCTGATAACCGCCAGCCCGGAGTTTTTCAAGAAGAAATCCCCGGAGGAAATACAGGCGTTTTTCAAAAGAGCGGCGGACTTCCTCATTGACCGGGTAGGCCGGGAAAATATCGTGTCGGCGGTAGTACACATGGACGAGAAAACGCCCCACCTGCATTTGACCTTTGTTCCGCTGACGAAAGACAACCGCCTGTGCGCCAAAGAAATCATAGGCAACCGGGCCAATCTGACAAAGTGGCAGGACGATTTTCACGCCTATATGTTGGAGAAGTACCCCAGCTTGGAGCGTGGGGAGAGCGCAAGCAAAACGGGAAGAAAGCATATCCCCACCCGGCTTTTC
>NZ_QWLE01000092.1:0-605 GCF_009917365.1 Neglectibacter sp. X4
AAACAGGCGGTTTCCCTCTCCAAACAGGCGAGGGCGATTGAAGCCACGCTGGACGGTATCAATCCAATTAACGCCGGAAAGAAGAAAGAGGAAGCCCTCTCTATGCTCAAAAAGTGGTTTCCGCAGATGGAGAACTTCTCCGGGCAGTTGAAGAAATACAAGGTCACGATAAATGACCTCTTGGCAGAAAATGAAAAACTGGAGGCAAGGGCAAAGGCCAGCGAAAAGGACAAGATGAAAGGCGTTATGGAACGGGCAAAGCTGGAAAGCGAGTTACACAACATTCAACGGCTGGTTGACCGTATCCCGCCGGAAGTGCTGGCAGAGTTGAAGCGGCAACCGAACTATGGAAAGGAAAGGTGATTTTATAACGAATATCAGATACAAAAAGGAAACAGAAATCGTGACTTTTCAAGGAAAGGAAATCACGCTGGAAAATCTCTCCCCGGTATTTACACCGGAGCAGGAAGCGGCCAAACGCCGGGAACTGGAACAGCAGCTTTATGAGGTGTTCCGCAAGTACGCCGACAAGCGGCAGAAAGAGGAAGCCGGGGCGTAAGTTTTTCCAGCCACATCATTGATTTACGGGGCTGTTGGCGGTATAA
>NZ_QWLE01000093.1:0-5612 GCF_009917365.1 Neglectibacter sp. X4
CCCCTCCTCCCCGCTCCGCCGGCGAGTGGAAGTTATCTATATATTAACCTTTGTCATGGAAAAATGCAAGCCTTTTTTTAAACTTTTTTGACGAATTCACATAACCGGGAGCAAATGTGGAAAACTAGGGTTTTAGGCGGTCTAGAGCCATTTTTGCCGTGTGAGCAGGGCAAAAACCCACTAGCTATTGGATGAATTGCCATGATTTCACTTGACAGAGCGCGGCAACTTTGGGGATTTTGCCCAGCGCAAAAGGAAGCGAATTGGCAAAAAAAGAGAAAAAAATGGCAGATTTTTGGAAAAAATTTTTTTCATAACAGGTGGGAAACGGGAAAAAATCAGTTTGCCAGAGGCCGTCCCAGCTCGTGAATGGCGTTTTTGCTCAGTTCGGCGCCATGTTCGCGGCGGTAAGCATACAGGACGGGGGCTGAGCCGATACAGCAGCCGGGAGCCACCCGGCGGACCACTTGTCTGTCCCTCAGGGGGGCCTGCACCGCGAGATAGTAGCGGCCGCCGCTGAGGGAAAGCCCGGCGGTGAGGGCGGGGCGCAGGCGGTAAAGAGCCTGCACAGCGGCGCACAGGGAGGAGGCGTCTGAGAAGCAAAAAACAAGGGGCTGCGCAGGGGTTTTCAGTCGCAAGGGCAGCACCTCTTTTGGTTTTTTTTACTTCTATTATACGGCTGCGCCGCTTCAAAAGTGCCTGTTCACCTGCTCCCACATTTCGTATACATATATATAGGATCTACCAAACTTTGCGGAAAACAAATTTTCTGGAAATTTCTTCCGAAAGCTTCCTCCCTTTACACACCCCGCAGCCACGCAATTTCCCCAGCGGGATCCTGGCTTTGAAATACGGCTGTGCCTGCCACGATATTGTCCGCCCCGGCCCGGGCCACCAGGGCTGCTGTGTCCCGGTTCACCCCGCCGTCCACCTGCACAGAAACCACTGGGAACCGCTTTTTTATTTCCCGGATTTTATCCAGCGGCCCTTCCATCAGCTTCTGCCCGCCAAAGCCCGGCTCCACAGTCATCACTGTCACCAGGGAGAGCTTCTCTCCCCAGGCCCCGATGGCCTCTGCGCCAGTCCCGGGCTTTAACGCCACGCCGGCCTTCGCGCCGCTTGCCAGAATGGCCTCCACCAAGGCTTCCGGGTTGTCTCCGCACTCCGCGTGGAAGGTGATGCCGTCTGCCCCGGCCCTGCGGAACACACCGATATAAGGCAAGGGGTTCTGAACCATTAAATGCACGTCGAAAAACAGGGAGGTTTTATCCCGCAGGGCAGCAATAACCGCAGGCCCCATGCTGATGTTGGGCACGAACACCCCGTCCATCACGTCAATATGGAGCATGTCCGCTGTTCCCACCCGGGCAACCTCCCGGCCTAAGGCGGAAAAATCCGCCGCTAAAAGTGATGGCGCTATCTGCATAAAATCGCCACGCGATACAGGATCCGCACAAAAAGGAACAAGCCATTCGCCTTTTTGTGCCCGTATCATTCCTTTCTTTAAATATTTTCGCCCCAAAAATTAGTTTTTCGGTCAAGCCTTTTCCCAAAAAGGCTTGCGGGGATTGGGGTGAGCGTCTGCCAGTGGCAGACAAGCTGCGAACCGACCGAGCCGGCAGGCGAGACCAGCGCCCCGCGATCTTGCCCTAGAAAAGGAACTGGCAGGCAAGCTGGGCCAGGATGGTAAAGATGGGGATAGTGATAATGGAAAGCACTGTGGAAACCGCCACCGTCTTAGAGGCAAGCTCTGAGTCCTGGTGGTATTCCACCGCGAAAAGCACTGTGTTCGCCGCCACCGGAGCCGCCGCCTGTATCACGCTGCTCACCAGCAGATCCGGCTCCGGGCGGATAAGCAGCAGCACTGCCAGATACGCCGCCGGGGCCGCCACCAGGCGCAGGGCCGCCATTTTGTACACTGCCAGATCGGAAATAAAGGAGTGGAGATCCACCCGGGCTATGTAGCTGCCAATGACCAGCATAGCCAAGGGGGTATTGAGGTTTGACAGGAAGCCTACCGGCTCGGTGAGCAGCGCGGGAAGCTGAAGCTTGAAAAAGTAAATGGGCAGGCCGAAAAGCAGGCCAATCATCCCCGGGTTCAGCAGCACTGTGCGAAGGTTCATCTTCGCCCCGCCGCTCATCATGTTGTAGCCGTATGTCCAGCAGACCACATTAAACACAACGATGAAGAAGGAGCCGTAAATAACCCCCTTGCCGCCTACAATGCTCTCCACCAAGGGAATGCCCATGAAGCCTGCATTGCTGAAAATGACGGCAAAGCGCAGCACCTTTTTGCGCTCCGGCGGTTCGTTCCGGAAGGTTATCAGGCTGATAACCAGGGACAGCGCTATAGCCACAGCCGAAACCACCACAGCCAGCAGCATTTCCGAAACCTGCAGCGTGCCGGTATTCCCTAAGAAGGAGTTGACTATCAGGCAGGGAGTGACAATCTTAATCAGCAGCGAGGTTACCTCTGCCGCGCCCCGCTCCGTAAACCAGCCGCATTTTGTCACCGCATATCCCACTGCGATGAGGATTAAAATCACCGCGACCTTTCCCATAATCACCATCATTGCTTCCAAAGCTACTCTCCGCCTTCCTCTTTTTTTGTCCGTCCATGTCCCATAATGTCACGCCGCTTTATGAAAACAAGATGCCAGCCCTTTTATGGGCCGCTCTTTATTTTCCAAGCGGTCGATCCCCTACTTATCCGGCTTTTTTTCCTTCCCGTTTACGGCTTCCCGCCTTTTCTGCCTGTATTCCCGCACAAAGGCAGCCGCCAAAATCAGCAGCGCGCCTCCTGTGATACACCGCAGGGCAATCCCCCAGCCGCCTTCAAACAGCTTCATCTCTGGCATCAGGGCGTCTGCCAGCCACCAGGCCCCCAGAAACAGAAAGAAGCCGCCGGCAAAATAGAAAATCTTACTCTCTTTTGTCATGGAGAAAAGCAAAATCAAGCCGACAGCAAACCATAAAAATGCGTAAAAGTACTGCATACCCGCCGCTCCCCCTTTCTTCGCTTTTCTTATTATAGCCGTTTATGGGGAAAATTACAAGAGAGGGCAGGGCGGCATTTTCCTCAAATTCTATTGCACGATTCATATAAGGCTGTCCTGCCAGGCAAAAAGCGGGAAGCCTCACAGCCTCCCGCCCTGTCTTTTTAATCCAAAATGTAAATCACCATGTCCCGCCTGCCAATATAGCTGCACTCCTCCAAGGTGTTATAACAGAGATCCGCAAGCACAGTGCCGTCCAGCAGCGCCCCGCCTGTGTCAGCCGCCACGCCGTATCCGTATACCACGCTGCCATCTGCAGAGGTTACATACATCCGGGTGCCGTAGGGAATAACGCTGGGGTTTACCGCGATAACGCCATACTCCGCTTTCATCCCAATAGAGGTGGTGCCGCCGGGTATGGAATAGGCCGTACACTCGCCTACCATCCTGTTAGAGTAAGAAACTGTGTTGCCCATGCTGTCCACAAAGGTGCCGGCGTCTCCTGCGCCTGTACTGCCGGCGCTTGTGCCGCCGGAAAGATTCACCTGCTGCCTGGTGCCGGTCAGGATGATTTCTTCCACAGGTTCCTTTGTAACAGTTTCGGAAACCACTTCCCGGCTTTCCTCCACGCCTTCGACATAGGTAACCTTATAAACGGTTTCCTTCTGGCCTTTTTCTCCGGGGGTTTTTATTTCCTCCTCCCCGGCGAACAGGGTATCGCTGTATTCATAGCGGGTGGTGAAATCCAGTTCCTCCACCAGATTTTCCTCTTCCACGCGTACCCGCTCTATAACGATTTTCATGCCCTCCTGCAGCATGTCTGTACGCTTCACATTGAGCCTGTCCTCTTCCTCTAGCCTGATGCCCGCGCTCCGCAGGGCTGCCTGAACCCGCTGGAAAGGCACCTCGTATTCCTTCGTATTCCCGTCCGCTGTCACAGTAATTTTCACCAGCCGGGAAATGCGGAGATTCATTTTATCAAAGAGCGGCTCTTCCAGGCCATAATTGCAGGCATCCTTGTCCCGCAGCTTAATGCCGGCCTGCTCCAGGGCATCTGCCACAGTGCCCCCTGTCATGGAAAGCGTCTGCGTTTTCCCCTCCATCGTTACGGTGATTTCACAGGCCCGCTTTATCTCTACCGCCAAATCCGTTGTAATCACCATGTCCCGGCCTGGCGTAACCAAATCTTCCTCTTTTACAAGGATATTGTTTTCAGCCAGGGCCTTGCGCACTGTGTCGCCCTTATAAGCCACGAACTCATGGGCCTGTCCCGCCTCCGACACCCGCAGTTTCACACCCCGGCGGATATTTACTGTGGTGGTATTTTCCACCCGCTCCGCCACGTCAAGGGGGCCTAAGGGAGCAAGCCCCTGCTGCCGGGCCTGATGCAGGATGCTTTCCAGATCTGTGCTTTTCATATTAAAGGTATAAGAAATCCCGCCATCCAGTACAGTGGCGGAAACCGTGTTCGCCATAACAGAGACTACAGAGAAAACACTGAACAGGAAAAGTAGGGTACATACCGCAGCCATGCGAACCAGCCAGTACCGCGGGGTCTTGCTTTTGTGTTTGCAGTGCATAGGTTTCATACTCCTTTCGCCGCCCAAGCAGGGCAGTCGCTGTACATAGTATAGTATGAAATACACGATCTGTCAAGAATCTTTGCCAGCATGTTTTGTGAATTTCGCACAAATTTGAATGGTACATACCTTGACATAACTCAAAAATTCCCCCGGTTTCTCCATGTTTCTTTCTCTTTCCCAGACTTATGGAAACTTCCGCCTGTGCAAATTGTATCAATTTCTCTTCCCCAAGGTCATACGCTCGCCTTTTTTAAACAGATTTATGCATATTTATGTCGATCTCTCTGCTGTTCCCCGCTATTTTCTGGCTTTACAAGAAAAGTATATGCATATTTTTTACAGTCTTATACACTTTTCGCTCAATCTTAAGTATTTGGCTCCCTGTTTGTATAGACATGCAAAACCTAACGAAAAATTTCCCAATTTTCTCCTGAAAACCACATTTTATATAGAAAGTATGCAGCTTTACACCTATATATGGGGGTTCAACAAGGGAAAGGCCTTTACATGCTTGCCCCCAACTCCGCGCACAGGTGGCGGAAGCGTTCTGCCTTCTGTAGGGCAGGCGGCTGGGTGGGGGTGAAAAGGCAGTGCTGGAGCACATCTGCGTCAACGAGAACCTCTGTAAAAGGATTGTGCCGGGCAGCTTTGTCGCTGTGGGCATAATTGGCAGCGCTGATTTTTTCTATCTCGTCCGGCGTGAAAAGCCCTGTAGGGGAGAGCAGTTCCCGGGCCAGGGCCGCCCCCTGATGGGCATGATCAGCAGGATTCCCCGTACTTTTACTTTGCAGTCGGCAAAACCCCGCTATTTATCTGGGTTTGCGGGCCGCTTGCTGCATTTTAACCTCAAATCTAACCTGAAAACGCCGCATTAACCTTTTGTGCCAAGTCCTCTGGCTTATTGTAGGTAAGATGCGCGTAGATGTCAAGAGTGATTTTGGCGTGTTCGTGTCCTGCCAGGTATTGCACTGTTTTTACGTCCACCTCCGCCAGCAGCAGATTGGTTATATAGGTATGCCCTTACGGTATAATA
>NZ_QWLE01000094.1:0-5421 GCF_009917365.1 Neglectibacter sp. X4
CCCCAATTCCTTTTGCTCTTTTTTGTGCCCCCTAGCCCTTTGGCGTGCGTCCTTGCGTACTAACTTAATGACATTGGCGGTATTGCCTTGGATGGTATGCTGTCTGCAATCACAGAGGCTTTGCAAAAGGATGGCAAAATAAAACTGACTGGCTTTGGCACTTTTGAGGTGAAGCACCGGGCCGCCAGAACAGGCCGCAATCCGCAAACCAAGGAGACTGTGGAAATTCCGGCGCAGAGCGTTCCGGTGTTTAAGGCGGGAAAGGTCTTGAAAGAAAGCATTCTTGGTAGCAGCGAGAAAAGAGTATTGTCAAAAGCTGCGCTTTAGTATATAATTCCTCTGTGAATAGGTGACAGGAGAAGTGGTTATTGCAGGGGGGAAGTGATTACACTGGATGACACCAAGACCCGGATCATCGTTGCCGCAATCAAGGCTGTACGGCAGTATGGCCTGGAAGGGGTGCGCATCCAGAACGTCAGCGAGCTGGCGGGGATTTCATCAGGAGCGATTTACCGCCACTTTGACGGCAAGGATCAACTGCTGGTGGAGTGCTTCACTTATGTGGACAAGCAGGCGGCGGCAATCTTTGAACATTTGAAATTCAACCCGCTGCTTATGCTCACTGACCCTATGGGTGCGGTAAAGGCGCTGTGGGTGCCCTATTTTCGGTTTTGGACATCCCGCCCGGACGAAACAGTTTTTTATCACCGCTTTCGGGACAGTACGTTTTTCCCCCAGTATGACAAGAACCGGGATGTGACCTATTTCAAGACGTTTATTGGAATGGTTGACGTTTTCAAAAAGGTATTTCCAAGCCTGGACAAAATCAATCAGGATTTATTGTGGCTCCACGTCCTCACATCCACTGTTATGTACGCAAAGTATGTGGTGGAAGGGACGCTTCCAGACAATCAGGAAACCGAGGACACTGTGTTTCAGTTGTTAACCACTGGACTGAGCGGCTATTTGAAACCGGAGAAGCCTAAAAAATCAAGACGAAAATGAAAATGTGCCGCTGGAGGCGGTTCATTTTTAGTAGTTTGATAATGAACGTTCACTATCATACCGGTTAAAGGCACGCTCGGTTCTCAAATTTTTTTGGCGCTAAGGGGGGTGAACATTCACTAACTTTGGAATAACCTTCTTTCTATTCGGAAAACTATCTGCATCGAATACAAAGGAGATTATTGCCATGTTCAGCCAGGAAGCAGCTTTCACAATTACCGCCGACCACATTTCCCAATATGCGGCGCACCTCCAGGAACAAGAGCGAGCCAAGAACACTGTAAAGAAATATGTTCATGACCTTAACGATTTCATGTTGTTTCTGAATGGGAAAGCCGTCACAAAGGTGGCCGTGATTGCGTGGAAAGAGCATCTGGCTGATACCTATACCCCAGCCACAGTCAATTCCATGCTGGCAGCGGTCAACAGTTTTTTCCAGTTCATGGACTGGCCGAAGCTGTCTGTCAGGCCGCTGAAAGTACAGCGTCCCCTTTTCTGTGATGAAAGCCGGGAAATGACCCGCACTGAATATGTCCGTTTGGTGAACGCGGCCCAGCGGCAGGGAAATGAACGGCTGTCCCTGCTTCTTCAAACGATTTGCGCCACTGGCATCCGTGTATCAGAACTCCGATTTATCACTGTGGACGCTGTGAACCTGGGCCGTACTGTGGTCACGAACAAGGGAAAACGGCGAACTGTTTTTCTGCCTGGAAAGCTGTGCGGGCTGCTGAAAAAGTATCTGAAAAAACAAAAAATCACCGACGGATCGGTGTTTGTGACGCGGACGGGCAAACCCCTTGACCGCTCCAATATCTGGCGGGATATGAAGGCTCTGTGTGAAAGCGCCGGGGTTGAGCCAGACAAGGTGTTCCCCCACAACCTGCGGCATCTGTTCGCCCGGACGTATTACTCACTGGAAAAGGATTTGTCCCGGCTGGCGGATATTCTGGGCCATTCCAATGTCAGCACCACCCGCATTTATACCGCAGAGAGCGGTTTTGTTCACGCCCGACAGATGGAGCGGCTGGGTCTGATCCTTACAACATAATTTTTGTTATGTTGTTGTTTAGACCGCAACAGGTCAATATACATATCGTATTATACAGGAAAAACGGCTTTCTGACAAGTCCTTTTACAACTTAGGCATGAAGAAACTGACGGGATGCTCTCTATATTTATCTCGCCTGTCTTTTTTGCGCCTTTTTTTAGATTCTCTGCGTCCTTACAGTGAAATTGGGGCGGTTGGGCTTCACTCTAATACAACATAACAAAAATTAAGTTGTTAATAGGCAGCTTGAGTTAAATATGGTGAGGGATATGAGTATGGAAAAAATATTGATCGTGGACGACAGCATTGTGCAGGCAGCACAGCTAAAGTCAATTATAGAAGATGAGTATGATATTACCGTCGCACAAACTGCGGAGGACGGGCTGCGTTTAGTGAGCGAGGGGGATTTTTCCCTCATTCTGCTGGATGTCGTGATGCCTGGAATGGACGGTTTTACGCTGCTGAAAATGTTGCAGGAACAAATCGTGACTCAAAGCATCCCGGTCATCTTGATTACCAGCCTTGCAGATGTGACGAATGAGCAGCGTGGACTTGTTTTAGGAGCCGTGGATTATATTACAAAGCCATACATTCCCCTGATCGTTAAGGCAAGGGTCAACACACATATCAAACTCTACAAATATCGCAGACAGATTGAGCAGCAATCCATGACCGACCAACTGACAGGAATTGCCAACCGGCGTCGGTATGAACAATACAGCGCGACAAAATGGAGAGAAGCGATCCGCCTGCACGTTCCGTTCTCCATCTGTATGTTTGATATTGACCGCTTCAAAGTGTATAACGATACCTTTGGCCATCCTGCCGGAGATAAGGTGATCGCTTCCGTTGCTCAGACAGCGGCGTCCTATTTGAAACGCAGTACGGATTTTCTTGCCCGCTATGGCGGCGAGGAATTTGTGGCATTGTCCCTGGGCGACAGTTCGCAGCAGATTTTTGAACACTTGAAGAAAATCCGACAGGCAGTAGAAAACCTGCACATCCCCCATGATCCGTCTGTGGCTGAATGGGTCACGGTCAGTGTCGGAGGGGTCACGATTGTTCCTGATACGGAAAGCACCTATGATTTTTACTTAAAAATCGCGGACACCATGCTGTACGATGCAAAGAAAAACGGCCGGAACCGGGTCGTTTGGGCCGATGAAAGGCTGAAACAGTTGTGGGAAAAAAGGTAGTCTGACTGACATCAAAATATCAATTCATATGGGAGGTATATTGTGAGCTTATTGGAGCTTTTCAGAAAAAGGGCAAAAGAACGGCCACCTCAAGAGGATAAAGATACAAATGGCACAGAAGAACTCGATATTTATTCGGGTATGCGGGTGGAAGTAACAACCGCCGCAGGACAGATACTCTTTGTGGCAAAGCTGATGGGCCTGCATGGGGACAAGGCGGAGCTGCACCAATATTCGGAGGCCGCGATTTCTGAGGTAGAGGAACCACTTCCTGTCAGAATCCGTGGGTACAGTGATCGGGAGCGAAACCGCATCCATGATCTTGGCGGTCGAGGAAGTTTGCAAGCCTAGGTTCTTAGAACCATGTGCGGATTTAGGAACTTGCCTTCCGTAAAAGTCGGTCGTGATAGCACCCTTATATTTTACCGCTCTTTTTGAATCGGTCAGGTTTTCGATATCATACCCCACATCAAGGACAACCTGATCGGTGAACAGTCTGGCACGAACTAAGTCCATAGAGAGCAGGTCAGCCATTTCAAGGAGGACAATTCTTCCCTCATCGAATGAGTAGGGACGGGAGAGAACCTGACCGGAGCTAAGACATTTTGACTCCGGCTTATATGCCTTGCAGTCGGCAATCTCCGTCGGCTCCCAGCCCCACGCATGGTCTATCAGCAGCTCCGCATTTATGCCGAACAGCTTATAAAGGAGATCTTCGTTATAGTAGTCAGTATCCTTGCCCTCGGAGCAACGGGCAATGTCGCCCATCGTGAACATACCGTTCTGCTCCAGCTTTCGTGCAATGCCTTTGCCCACTCGCCAGAAGTCCGTCAGAGGCTTGTGTGTCCAGAGCTTCTCTCGATAGCTCATCTCGTTTAGCTCGGCAATGCGAACCCCGTCTTTATCGGCGGGGATATGCTTTGCAACAATGTCCATTGCAATTTTGGCAAGGTACATATTCGAGCCAATCCCGGCGGTGGCGGTGATTCGAGTTTCCTTCAAGACTTCCTGAATCAGCATCATGGCAAAGTCATGGGCTGTCATGTTGTAGGTGGAGAGGTAAGGCGTGGCGTCGATGAAAACTTCGTCGATGGAGTAGACCAGAATATCATCCATTGAGACATAGCGCATATAAATACCCACGATGTCTTTACTGTATTCCATGTAGTAAGCCATGCGTGGAGGAGCAACAACAAGGTCAAGTTCCAAAGATGGGTCTCTCTGAAGCTCAGAAGCAAAGATGGATTTTCCGGTGAAGCGATGTCCAGGAGCCTTTCGCTGTCGTTCTCTGTTCGTTTCCCTGATGCGCTGTTTGGCTTCAAAGAGCCTTGCACGACCAGAGATACCGATGGATTTGAGAGCAGGGGAAACCGCAAGGCAGATCGTCTTATCTGTCCTGCTTTCGTCAGCAACTACAAGGTTGGCATCGAGAGGATCGAGACCTCTCTCAGCGCACTCGACGGAAGCATAGAAGCTCTTGAGGTCGATTGCTATGTAGATTTTCTCTTTCATGCTCCTGCCCCCTCTGATGGTTGCCGCCCGATAAATGGAAGTTGTCGATCATATTTGAATCTGGAAATTGCCAAACTCAAACAGTCCTGCCCCCTGTTTGAGTTGCCCTTTCTCTTCAAGCTGAGCAAAGCCTGCTTCTATATCATTCATCAGCGAAGTGGGGATGTCTAACTGATGATGACCAGGAAATATTCTGGCAACATCATATTGTTGCACAACTCTGACGGAATGATAAAAAAGTTGCGGATCTGTGGTCGGATAAAATGCATAGAGGCAACCCCTATAAATTAAATCCCCAGCAAACAGGTATTTTCGTGCCGACTCATAAAAGCAGCAGTGTCCAGGAGAATGTCCGGGCGTGTGTATGACCTTTAGAATTCGTCCACCTAAATCCAGCAAATCACCGTTGTGCAAAATTGTCTGCGGCGTTCCTTGAAAGATATGATAAGCGTCAAGATCAAATTCGGACGGAAAATCGCAGGGAACCTTTGTCAAATTGTTTTTAACTACTTGGAGCGGAAGCGGAAACTCGACGGACAGCCACTCTTTTTCCGTTGCATGAACGGCGATGTCATTAAAATACCGATGAAATCCCCCTCAAAGTGAAATCCAAACCTCCGGCACATCAATGAAGAATATATTAAGAAAATATGGTCAGAA
>NZ_QWLE01000095.1:0-5215 GCF_009917365.1 Neglectibacter sp. X4
AGCCCCATGCGGTCAAGCAGCAGGCCATACAGCACCTTTGCTTCCAGCGACACGCCTTTGTAGCGGCGGTCGGTCAAAAGAATTTTCGGGATGCGGTAGAAGCTGTACTGGTCGGCTTCATTCCCGTAGTAGTAATTCAGATTCAAAGTTTCCGGCATTTTCAAAGCCTCCTGTCTAAATGAAAAAAGCCCCGGTGATTTACGTCACCAAGGCAGAGTTATCTATAAACAAAAAAGCCGCACAGTAGCTGATTGTTCGTCAGATACTGCGCGGCTTGTGGTTTCGATATTCGGTTTTTTTGTGGTGTGTGCCAGAGTAGGCCACTTTTTCTACATTTTTTGTCGGAGTTTTGACAGATAATCGGGCATTTTCCCTGTTTTTCTCGGCGTTTTCCTCTACGTCTATTCGTCTGGTCGTCAGAGATGCAGGTTGACGGATACAGCCTTGAGGGGCAGAAGAATAGTTTGAAACGGTTTGCAGACCGTGAGGAAATGGAAGTTGTCGGCATCTACGAAGATGCAGGAAAATCGGGGAAGTCAATTGAGGGGCGACCCGCATTTAAGAAAATGCTGTCCGACATAAAAAATGGATTGGAAATAGAGTATATCCTTGTCTATAAACTTTCACGTTTTGGAAGAAATGCGGCAGACATTTTAAATTCATTGGAATTTGTTCAGTCCTATGGGATAAACCTTATCTGCATTGAAGAGGGGATTGACTCATCCCAGACAAGCGGAAAGCTGCTCATATCTGTCCTGTCAGCGGTTGCAGAGATTGAGAGGGAAAATATCATTGAACAGACCATGAACGGGCGCAGGGAAAAAGCAAGGCAGGGAGGGTGGAACGGCGGCTTTGCTCCATATGGATATTATTTGAAAGACAATCAGCTTTTAATAGAGGAAACCGAAGCAGAAGCAATCCGAATTATATTTGAAAAGTTTGGGAACTCAGATATAGGGCTTGGTGGTGTTGCGAAATACCTAAATCTGCAAGGCATAAAGAAAATACCCCGTCAGAACGGAAAGTTAGAAACATGGAGCAATCATTTAATACGGCAGATATTAGACAATCCTGTTTACTGTGGAAAAATTGCTTATGGCAGGAGGACACGGGAAAAGGTTAAGGGAACAAAAAACGAATATAAGCAAGTCCATACTGATGATTATATTTTAGAGGACGGACAGCATGAAGGAATTGTCAGTGAGGAACTCTGGCAGAAAGTCCATGCAAAGCGGAAGGCGACAGGAATTAAGCAGCCGTCAAAGGTTGGAAAAGACAGGTCACTGATATGGACAAGACCACAAATTAAATTGTGAAGCGGGCTGCTGACATTTTGCACTTGCACTATGAAATAACAGAAAAAGGGGCAGGAAACCACAATAATGCGTGGTTTCCTGCCCCTTTTGCGCATTTGAGAATTAGCCCCTAAAATCGCTTTTTCAATTCCTCAATCCAAATTCCGATCGTTTCAGCCAAGACAAATTGCTGACGCAAAACCGCCATACCGATTTCCGGAACCTCCGGCGCATTTTCTTTTTCCCGAAGGTTTTCTTCCAGATATGTTTTCAAATCCTGCACATTTTTTTCAATGCTGTCAATGCAAGTTTTTTGCATTTCCAAAGGAACACTGTCCAGATTTACAATCACAGCATTAAAGTCCAGAAACATACGGATAGGCTGGGCGGAAAGCTCTCTCATGAGCCGTTCAAATTCCTGTTCACCGCTGTCTGTCAGCGAGTAAACCGCCTTTTCCGGCATATTATTCTCCCGCACAAGGACACTCTGGAGCAGACTCTTTTCTTCTAACTGAATGACCTTTTTATAGATGGAAGGTGTGCTGATTTTTACCCATTTTGAAATGTTGCGGTATTCTACCAGCTTTTGAATGTCGTAGGCACTCAACGGCTGCTTTTTAAGCATCCCAAGGACAATCAAATCTATTGTTGCCATGAAGATTTCCCCTTTCATACTTGACAAGTACTATAAATTATAGTAGTATGTGTTGACTGGCAGCTACTATAAAGTATACTACTTCACATGACTCTGGCTGTCAAGAGAAAGGAGCAATTTATGGACGGAAACAAAAAAATGGCGCTTTTGGGGAGCGCGCCCATTCCCAAAGCTCTCCTGGCACTGGGCATCCCAACGATGATTGGTATGCTCATTAACGCCCTCTACAATTTGGTAGACACCTATTTTGTAGGCGGGCTGGGAACCGACCACATGGGCGCGGTCACGGTTGCCTTTCCCCTGGGACAGATTGTTGTTGGCCTGGGCCTGCTGTTCGGAAATGGCGCTGCCGCCTATCTATCCAGGCTGCTGGGCTGGGGCGATAAGGACACGGCGAACAAGGTAGCAAGTACAGCCATATACAGCGGCGTTTCCATTGGGGCAGTCGTGATCCTGTTCTCTATTATCTTTCTGGAACCGATTTTGGAACAAGCTGGCGCAATCGAAAGTGTGATGCCTTATGCAATCACTTACACACGCATCTATATCGTGTTCTCCATTTTTAATGTGTTCAATGTCACCATGAACAACATCGTTTCCAGCGAGGGGGCGGCGAAAACGGCTATGTGTGCGCTAATGGCTGGCGCGGTGCTGAACGTGATATTAGACCCTGTTTTCATCTACGCACTGAACCTCGGCGTAGCTGGCGCGGCGATTGCGACAGCGATTTCTCAAATCGTTTCCACATTGGTTTATGTGTGTTACATACTCCGGAAAAAGAGCGTGTTCAGCTTCAGCATTAAAGAATGTTGCTTTGCAAAAGAGATTATGCGTGGTACAAGGAAGAAGGTGATTCAGATGCCTAAACCTTGGCAGAATGGGGAAGGATATGCAGACCCTACGGCCTATGAAGGTTTGAAGCCTGTGATCCGGGGAGAAACGGAACAGCAAAAGCGCCTGAACACCCTGATCTTTGTGCTGAAGTATATTATTCAGCTGGCCGGGTTTGAACTGCTAAACAGAATTGAAATTCGGGATAAAAGAACCGGGAGGGAATACAGATGATGGATTTAGAAAACCGGGCGTTGTCCATGGTAAAGACCTATTTTCCTGACACCCCCGAAAACATCCAAGTTCAGGTTGGGGCTTTCCTGACTCCTGACTGCTGAATGTTGGAACATGATCAATGAAGTGGTGAATGAAACTGCTTCCTGTATGCGGAAACAGTTTGAACGGGCTTTAGGGCAATCGCCCCGCCGCTGGAAAAAACCTGATGGGGGTGGGACAGATGGAACTTGACACCATTTTCAATCAGGATTGTTTGGTGGGGCTGAAGGCCCTGCCTGACAAGGCCATTGACCTGATTCTGACTGATCCGCCCTATGGAAAAAAGGCGGACAAGGGAACAAACGGGTTTGGAGCCGCAAAGAACCGGCGATATGCCGGGGGGTGGGATGGCATGATCCCCCCCCCTGAATTGTTCAGTGAAATGTTCAGAGTTGCCCGGAACCTGATTATTTTTGGCGGCAACTACTTTGGGCATTTACTCCCACCGTCAAACTGCTGGATATTTTGGGATAAGAAAGGGGACGTGGCCTTTCAAAACCCTTTTGCGGATGGGGAGTTGATCTATACCACGTTCAAAAAGCCTGTGAAGCGGATTGTGTTCAAGCAACAGGGGTTTATCACTGACAGCAAGGATAAACGATACCACCCCACGCAAAAGCCCACGGAATTAGTTCAAAAGTTGATTGAAATGTTCAGCGAACCCGACCAAGTGATCTGTGATCCGTTTCTTGGGAGCGGCACTACGGCGGTTGCGGCTGTAAATAGTGGGCGGCATTACATAGGTTGGGAGATTGACCCCGGCTATTTTCAAATCTGCTGTGATAGGCTGGATGAAGTGGAAAATTCAGATTTTGGAGGTAAAACACCATGAAAATTCAAGATTGTTTCGACCTTTTGACCGCAAACGGGGTGGAAATTTCGGAAAACTTCAAGAAATTTTTGAAAAACGCCGGATTTTTTACCCTTCCGGCTTCCACCCAATTCCACGGGGCCAAGGATGGCGGCTTGTATAATCATAGCTTGGCCGTGGCGGAAACCCTGCTGATCCTGACGGATCGGAACCACCTGAAATGGGATCGCCCCGGTTCCCCGGTGATTGTGGGCCTGTTTCATGACCTGTGCAAGCTGGAAGCCTATGAACCGGTTATCACTGAAAGAACACCAAAGGTGGTAAAGTACAGTTGGAAACACCGGGACAGCCGGGATCAGCTTTACACCGGGCATGGGGAAAAGTCTGTTCTGATGCTGGCCCCTTGGATGCCGCTGACCGCTGAAGAAGTGGCCTGTATTCGCTGGCATATGGGCGCTTTTGATGATCGTGAACAATGGAGCCATTACACCGCCGCAGTTCGTCAATTTCCTAATGTGCTGTGGACACACCAAGCGGATATGATCGCCGCCCATATTCTTCAGCGGTAGGGGTTGGAACAGTTGCGGAACAGATGAAATAGGGTGATCTGTTCCGCTTTAATCCCTTGATATTACTGGATTTTTGGACTATGGAACAGATGGAACAGATGCCAGTATTACTTAAAATAAAATAAAAAAATAATATATAGATATATATTATATAGAGAGTGCCCCGTTTATCTGTTCCATCTGTTCCAAACCCTTGAAAACACTGATATTCTTGACTTTTTTAATGGAACAGATGTAAGAAAGGATGTGTACCATGAACGATAAAGAACTGATCCAAGCGGCCAAGCGGTATCTGAATAGGGTTCAGCAGACTGACCGCTTGATCGCCCGGTTGAAGTCTACGATTGCCACCCTTCGGGCGGGACTGACCAGTCAAAGCTATGAACTGAAGCCGGATAAGGTGCAGACTTCCGGCCCCGGTGATGCGTTAGCCGAAACCTTTGCCCGGATTGATGAACTTGAACGGGAAATTCAGCAGGATATAGTTGACCTTGATAACTGGAAAAAAGATACATATGAGCGGATTGAAAGGCTTGATGATCTCGACCAAAGAAATATCTTGATTGCCCGGTATATGCAAGGGAAACGATGGGAAAAGGTTGCTTTTGAACTTAACTTTTCAATTTCACAGATATACCGGCTTCACGGGGCCGCTTTAGCGGCTTTTGTCCAAAACAACCCTGATGTTTGTAAAGTTGGTAGTGGGCGATTTAACACACGGCCACCCTTCCCTTTCCGTTGTCGGGGAAGCCGGGGTTCATGGGTTGCGGTACTGGAA
>NZ_QWLE01000096.1:0-5149 GCF_009917365.1 Neglectibacter sp. X4
CCATCTTTTTCTCTCCTGCCTTTTATATGATGCTTCCATTCTATCACGATCCTCTCACCTTGTGTAGACACTATCTAGGGAATTGCCAATTATCCAAAACTTGAGCCTGTATTTTATAGAGTAGTCAGTGGAATGTGCTAATTATCCGAACAGGGAGCTGAGAAGCTTGTATAGTAATATTAACTATGACTTGATTGCAAAAATTAAAAAGATGTCAGGTGTAGAGTATGAGCCAGAAATCAGGAAAGATGAACTTTGGGTTACAGATGCACTTGACGAGGAAGCAAAAAAATGGATTCCAGGAATGTTTGATTTTCATCCAACACCTCCCCAACCTGTTCTGATAAATGCTCCAACAGGTTCAGGAAAAACAACTTTTGTCTTAAAGTATCTCGCACGGCTTGCAAAAGAGAACCATAAGAAAATTTTAATCCTTAGCAATCGCGATGCCCTTTGTTTGCAAATGCGAAGAGATGCTGACGAAGCCAGCGAGGTTATTCTGTTAGGGATGAATATTCAGTCGGACTATCCTGTTTCAGAAAATAGAGTTATTCTGAAATATCAAGATATAAATTCAGATGGAAGCAATTACTTCCTTCCTAACCCATATGAAACTGCGTTTGTTGTATTTGACGAAGTACATTTTTTTAGTTCAGATTCAACATTTAATGCAACAACCAGCCAAGTATTGAGAAACCTAATTCACAAATATTATGGATGTAAGCGGATATATCTGAGCGCCACTGTAGGAGAAGCCAAGTCCATTATTTCTCAAGAAGAGTTTATTATTCAAAATGAGGTCAGACTTGAAAGAACAAGTAAAAAACTCTTTTTTTCTCCCTCATAAAATGCTCCATAGACAGGCGCTTGCTGGCAGGTTTCCATCCAGCCCCGCTTTCGCCTGCAATTAAAACAGGAGGGCCTGCCCGGATCCAAAGCATACGGGCCTCCCCCACAGGAGACAAACCTATGGAAAAAAATTCCACTCAGTATACTACAGACGCCGCCGCTCTCGCAAGGCTGCATAAGATAAAAATGTTTGTGCTGGATATGGACGGCACCATCTATCTGGGAGACAGGCTCTTCCCTTTTACAAAAGGCTTTTTAGAAAGAGTGCGGCAAAAAGGCGGAGATTTCTGCTTTTTCACCAACAACAGCTCCAAAAACCGGGAGGCCTATTTGCAAAAGCTTTCCAGCATGGGCATCCATATCCCCCCGGAAAAAATGCTCATTTCCAATGATGTAATCCTCCGCTGGCTGCAAAAGCATCACCCTGGGGAAAGCTGCTATGTAGTAGGTACGCCGGCTTTGCGGGAGGATTTTGCTCAGGCAGGCATTCCCCAGCAGAAGGAGGCAGATTATGTGGTGCTGGGCTTTGACACCACGCTGACCTATGCAAAGCTGTGCATTGCCTGCGATTTGGTGCGGGCAGGCAAACCTATATATGGGGTGAATCCAGATTTAAACTGCCCGGTGGAAGGAGGCTTTATCCCAGACTGCGGCTCTATGGCAGCACTTATCAAGGCCTCCACCGGGGTGCAGTGCGAGTTTTTCGGAAAACCCTCCCCCCACACCCTGGACTATATGCTCTCCCAAACAGGCTGCAAGCCGGAGGAAATGGCCGTAGTGGGCGACAGGCTGTACACAGACATTGCTGTGGCAGCAGGGACAGCGGTTTCCTCCATTCTGGTGATGAGCGGGGAAACCACCCCGGAAATGCTCTCCCAAAGCGAAGTGCAGCCTGACTTTGTGTTTGCCGATTTGGGGCAGCTTGCCCAGTGCCTGTAAGCAGAAGCCTTGTCCCCTGCCCTTTGGACGCAGTCCTACCCGCCTTCTGGAAAAAATTTGCGACTAAGGATTGACATTGCCGCCTGCATGAGGTATAATATTTACGTTGTGAAAAATGCGGGCGTAGTTCAGTGGTAGAACATCAGCTTCCCAAGCTGAATATGAGGGTTCGATTCCCTTCGCCCGCTCCATCCTAGGAAAACCAAAAAGATATTTGGGCAAAAACCGCGTAACCATGCGGTTTTTGCATCTCAAAGGGCTGGAATTCAAAAGTCTCGAAACGTTGGATGTAAAATGGGCGTTTTGGCTTTCCGGCAGGAAGAGAACCCTCGCAACAACAGAATAGCACAGAGTGAGATGACCAGTGGAAAAAATCTGCTGGCCTTTTTTCGCAAAAAGACGTTAATCTTTTGCGTGCATAAGGGCGATAGCCCGTTGCATACATAGCCGGTCGCTGGAGAACCTTCTCCAGCGACCGGCTTTTTTATTTTACGAAAGAAGGTGCGTTAAGTGATTAAAGCAAAAATCACCAGTAAGACCGGAGCATCTCTTGAATGGGAGCTGCCCACCAACATCCACGAGCTCCACCATGCTCTGGCGGAGATGGGTATCCGAAAAACGCCTCGGAGCATCTTGCTCATGGATGACAATGCCGCTAACGTGGAGTTCACAGCGGACAGCGAAATTGGTAGCCGTCTGCTACGGGTGTTCAGCAAAGGTGACACCCTAGCCAACGCCAACACCGTGGCCTTCGCCGTCAGCACCGCCAGGGAAGAAATACTGCCGGAACTTGAGCAGAACATCGTCCACAACCAGTACCTGACGAAAGAAATGCTATTCGATGATATCAAGGCCATGACCCAGGCCGCCGGGCCTGTCAAGCTGACGTTTTACTGCCCCCTGGTGGGTCAGCTTGACGATGGCGAGTGTGAGGAGTATATCGACGTGGGCAGCGGTTTTCTGACCGCTTACCAAGACCAGATCGAGCAGGGCATTGCCGACGAGCAGGCCCCCGAGATGGGCAAAGATGGCGAGGACACAACACGAACCTTGATGAATAACATGGGTTTCTGGTTGTGTCCCGGAGTTTGGCGCAAGGCCAAACTCCCCAAGGTTTGTGCATGCTGGCGTGACCGCCAAGCTCATGTCCGCAGTCTGGACGGTGGAAGAAATGGATGGCAGGCTCCTGGGACGGATCGACTGCCACCTCAAGGAGCCGCTCACGCCGGAAGAAATGGCAGATTTGCAGGATGAAATCCTTGGGCAATATTCAGATTGGTGTCAATTTCAAGCATTACTTATATTCTTTTGCTAAACCTATAAGAAGTTTTTCTATAGCCTAGATGTTCATAGAACTCATGTGCATTCGTCCGTTTAAAACCGGAAGTGACTTCAATAAGCGAAACGTTTCGCTCAACTGCCAATTTTTCAACACGTCTCATCAGCATTTTCCCCACACCGCAACACTGAAATTCTGGTAAAACGGCAAGACCATTTACTTTAATATATCCATTTGGCAAATTGATGGCCAGAGATTCAACAATTGTAACAAAACCGATGACCTTGCCGTTCATGTCTGCAACAAATATCTGGTAACGATCATCATTTTTTATCTTCTCACATGTTTTGACAACAGATTCATCTGTTATAGATCCAAGATCGAAGACCTTACGCCAGATTGAATCTATAGATATGTAATCTTTACTTTCAATTTCCCTTATAAGGATTATGTCAGTATTTTCATCCATATTTGTATCGTCCCTCTCTTCAGACTTACTGCATAGATTCATTTAAATTATATCATCTGGTGCTAAATATTTGAATGAAACATCAGTGTACAAAGGGCTACAAACGATATAAAGAAATGTTTCAGATATGCAGAGTGGAAAAGTCAAATTTTCCATTCTATTCTATTTTACAAGTATATTATACCATATCAAGGAACAAACTTCAACAGAAAAATAGCCTCTAAATTTGAAGGGCTGTTTGGGTACTTATCCCCGGAAATGCCGCCATTTTAGGCACTTTCGGGGATTTTGCTTATTATATGAACTTGACTATGACAGACGCAAAGCGGCGTTTCCCTGCCTGCTGTCTGGCGGCTGGTATGATGGACTTTGAATTTGAACACCGTTGTATATGAGCGGAAGCCTTGCGGCCTCCGCCTTTGTGTTTTTATGCCTGCTCGAAAGGCTCTCCGCAATCCCCACAGATTACATTGACCTCCCGCGTTGCCCGGATAATGGTTCCACAGCAGGGGCAGACATATTTGATACTGCGATTTTTAGATTTTTTGCTTCCGCCTTTGGTGGTTCCCAGCTCCTGCAGGCGGCTTGCATTGATACCGGCCTCGCCTATGGTTTCTCTGATCCATGCCCCCGTCTCCGGGGCCAGTGTCGTTACCGTCCAGCCGTATTTCTGGTGTTTTTCAATATGCAGGCCGTGGGCCTCGGCGGTGGCCTTAAATTTCATATTGTGATAATATCCGTTGTTGCTTACGTCCTGAATGTCATGCACCAGATTGTAAAGGTGGGCCATTTCATGTATGAGGGTGGCCGCCAGCTCGAAGATAGGGCGGTCAAGGTATTCGGCGCAAAGGTTGATCTCCCGGTACTTCTCGCCGCTGGCGTTCCAGATTTCATTGATACTGCACCAGCCGTATGCGCCGCACCCGCCGTCCGGGGATACGGTGATGGCCGGGCGGGTTAATTCGTTATCATAGAAATGTTCGTTAATTTTGCTGTGATTTTTCCTGTCTTCATAATGTTTTCCACCTTTCGTTTTGTATGTGCTTTGTACTGGCTGCACTGATAATCCGTGGAGCCAAGTATCTACGGATAGCCGGAATTTCTTATGTGCCGTTGGGATTGTCGCAGATGTATCTCTGCATTATGAAAAATAGCGGGAAAACAGCAAAAAGTACGGTCATTGGTTCTTTGTCCATGATATTAAATTTATGTTTTAATGCGGTATTTATTTTTGGATTTTTGGGCTTTCCGGCTATGGGGATTCAAGGGGCAGCAGTGGCTACTGTTCTTGCTACAACGATTCAGTTTGTTTGGATGCTGGCAGAGGCAAAGAAAGGGGACAGCATAAAGATCAGGTTCTCTTATATTGTATCAGTGGATCAGAAAATCAGGCAGGATTTTAACCGTTATACGTTACCCGTGGTGGGAAATTACTTTTTCTGGGGAGGAGGCGTGACTATATTTTCCGTCATTATCGGGCATTTGGGAAATGATGCGGTGGCGGCAAATTCCCTCGCTAATATTGTGAGAAATATCTTAGATAGTGTCTACACAAGGTAGAGGAATTGTGATAGAATGGAAGCATCAAAAAAAGACAGGAGAGGAAAAGATGG
>NZ_QWLE01000097.1:0-4966 GCF_009917365.1 Neglectibacter sp. X4
AAAGGATAATCTCGAATTATCTCACTTGCTTGGTTTATTTTAGTTTGAAGACTTTTGTAATTATGCCCTCCCTATTACCGATACGCACTAGATAAATCACTATTTCAGGAGGAAAGTATGTGGAGTACAAAAATATTGAGTATAGCTCAATTATACAAACAGTTTCTGCTGCCATAGCAATTTTCACAGCAATTGGCAGTATAATCTGGAATATTATCAAAAGATTAACAAGGCGCAAGTTAAATATAACTAGTTATTATGTTTCTCAAAGTGTTTTTTCAGATAGAAATCAGAGTCTTAACAACATGATAACGATGATACAAACGGAAACAAAAGTAATAAATGTTTATGGTAAGCGTGGCATTGGAAAAAGTGCATTCCTCCGCTTTTTTTGCGATTGCATAAATTGTAATCTCAGCCGTGAAAATAGTAATCGTAAGGAATATACTAACTCGATCAAGAAACTTCGAGCGAAAGCTCTTTACTTTCAGCTTTCCGGAGATGGATCCCGTAGCATCAATGATCAGATTATTTCGCAAGTATCCGGTTTGGGCTTAACATTGATAGAAATTGCAGAAAATCTCGTACAGTTGATCTGGCGAAAAAAGATTTTCATTGTTCTAGATAATATAAACAATGCAGGATTGGGTAAAGAAATTGAATCAGTAATTGATACCTTTTTGGCATATTCGGACAGATATCGCATCATTGTGGGGTCAATAGAGAAACAAGCATTTTTAAACATAATGAATGAAAGGCAGCTTGGATATATAGAACTTCCTACATTTGACCAAAAGGACATTTTTGATTTTGCAAAGAGAAACTCTAAAAAGTTGCAACCGGAAACTCTCGCCCAAATCATTGACTTTTCGGATGGATTGCCAATTTTTGTAAATCTTTTGCTAAATAGCGGCTCATCAGTTTTATCTACAATTACTTATGATAAAAATCGGATGGATACTTATTTAGGCAGAATAATTGATGAATTAGACGAGCCATTATGCATATTGGCGCAGTATATAGGCTTTCTCAGTATAACAAGCCCCACTCTATCTGTAGAAATATTTGAAGAGTTTAACATCGCCTTGCCTTCCATGTGTTTTGAAAGACTTGAAAACTTTTCTCTTATTGAATTTAACAGAAAGACTAAGACCATCTATATGCATGAATTATTCAGAGATTATATATGCTCCAGGTTTTCCCGCTCAACAGAGATAATCAAGAAGATCTACAAACATTATTATCATACTGGGATGCAATATGAGCAGATATATTATTTGATAATGCTAAAAAGCGACGATAATAGCGGAACTATTGTGCGGGGAATTCAGAAAGCTATCTCAGAAGAGAATTTCTCCTTTCTTTTAATGGTAGGTGAACACTACAAGCGCTTATATAACTGGGATACAGTATCTGGGCATATTTCTGAAAGGACATTTCTGGCTGTTGTTTTAGGATATGTAGAAGGATTAATAGGGGTTGGAAATTATCTTGCTGCTCGGGAAGTAGTTGATAGATGCAAGATAGCTGCACGCTCGCCGGAGACAGACCTACAATTTCGTTTTTCATTGTTGACAGCAAAATTATATCATTTACAAAATAACTATGATGAGTCAGTTTCTCTGTATTTGATTCTACTCTCTGGTATTTATAGGAATAAGGAGTTTGAAAAATATGAGGCTAGATGTCTTTGGGGAATAGCCCACGCATATCGCCACCAAGGCCGAGATTTCAATGCTGCGATTGAATTTTATGACAAATCAATTTCTAGTGCAAAGAAACTCGGAAGAAAGAGTGAAATTCTTAGAGGGATGAGAGAAAAACTTACTGTTCTCTTATGTCAACAACAGATGAAATCTGCCAAAAAGCTTTACAGGAAAATATCATTCTACATGACCTTCCTCCCAGAAGACGGTTATAAAGAAACGAAGGCTTCATATAAAAAAATAAGAGCTCAATATATATCAGTTTCAAAAAAAAACAACTTGGATTTAGAAAGCAGTCTCCTGTTAAATGTGCTTCATGATTACAAATTGCAGAGAAAGCGCCTTCAATATAATGTATATTTTCAATTAGGGGAATACTATAGACATTTAGAAAAATATGCAAGTGCAAAAGAAAATTATGAAAGAGCACACAGCTTCTCAAAAAAGAACCAAGACTTTAATTTAGAAACCATGTCGCTGATTGCGTTGAGTATTTGTAATATATGTACAAACTCTTCTAATATATCGGATACGGAAAACGAGATTGTGAAATGCATAGACACATGTGAACAACACAATTTAAATATGAACAAACTATTATCTGAAATGCTATTGGCATATCTACAAAAAAAACGCGTCGACAAATCTGTATTAAATGGATTTATGCAGCTCCGTTATACTAGTGCTATCAATGCTTGCCGCAAAATGGACTATAAGAGTTTGTTAAATCTCTATCTGTTTATGATGTAGCGCGGATGTTAGTTTGCTTAGTGTGGAATTTGAAAATGTATAGTGAATCTCTTTAGGAGAAAGACCTTCTTTCATGGTGGCAATCTTCTCCTTGTTGGGGTTTCTATCTCTGAGCAAGGCCATAATTTCACATATAATACTTAAATCCTCCTCGTTCCAACCATATCGAGCAATCTCCTGGGTTCCCAAACGGATTCCACTCCCCTTAAAAAGAGATTTCTCCTTTTTATTTAATGTTACTCCAAATCTAATTGCGTTTTGATTTATTCTCAACATTTCTTCATAGTTACAAAAAATAAATAATTGATGGGTTTCGCTGAAATGATTTGATATTTCTCCCATTTGAAACCCCTTTTGTGCAAGTGTGTTTCCTAATTGATTTGATGTTTTAATAATAGCTTCGGTATATTCTTTTCCATAGTATTCGAATTCAATTAAAGCAAAAAGTAAACTAATCACTTGATGCATTTGTGTATGCCGCAGAAAAATGGGATTAATTTTCTGTTCAATTCTTAAATGGATTTCTTCATCATTTGTTAGTATCAATCCTGAGGCAGGGCCCGGGAGAGTTTTATGTGTACCTCCAAAAATGACAGCATTTTTTAACTTTATTGGAGAAGGAATTAGCCCAGCCGCTATTAGGCCCATAAGTTGACTTATATCATATAGTAAAGTGCAATTGCTTAAATCAAAACATTCCACAGAAGGAGGATGAATAATATCAGAAGGAGCTAAAAGGATATAGTTGATTTTTTCGCGCTTAATTAAGTTATTAGCTTTATCGTAATTAATATCCCACTTGGAATAATCATATGGTAATTCATAAACTTGAAGCCCTAATCTTTCGCATACGGGTTGTATTGATGAATGACCACCCCATGTTGGCGGAAGAATAGCAATCTTCTCATTAAGTGACGTTAATGACATCAACAATGTTGTCAAACAATTCATACCTGAAAGAGTACGTGCATCTGCATAATGTGCTCCAAATAGGACTTGGCATTCTTCATGTATCATAGAATAGAAAGGTAAAAGTGTATTGCTACCAATAAAATTGTCTTCTAATCTGTACTCATATGAACTTCCCATTATATATCTTTCCTGAAAGTCTCCACTTAACGGGATTTTCGAAAAAGGCGAAATCGGATTTTCAGCAGCACACAATGGAATTGACTGACTATAGTAATGAGTGCATTCAGCAAGCATAGAATTTAGTTTTTCAAGTTTCGAATTATTTGCCATTTTGTCAATCCTCATAGAATATCTGATACTTCTTCTTTCCATCCACAAAAGCAATAACAACTTTTGGTATTTCAGACTTCAAATCTACTATAAGTATATCCGCATTTTTGCCTGGCGCAATTGAACCGTATAGATGATCAAGGTGAACTGCTTTTGCAGGGTAATATGTTGCAAAGCTTACTGCTTCAGGTAAAGTCACTTGCGTGATACGTGGAAGTAAAAATATAGAAGGAAGAAAAGATGGGCTGTAATAGTCTGAACATATTATGTTAGCACATCCACTTTCAACCAATTCTAGTGCAGATGCATTCTTATTGTGAGAACCTCCTCTTAATATATTGGGTGCCCCCACCAAATTAAAAAAATTATTCTCTGCTGCTTTGGCAGCGATGTATGCTGTAAGCGGGAACTCACTTATCTGTATATTGTGTCTTTTCATAAACTCGAGTTGCTTATCTGTTTCCACGTCGTGGAAAGCAATTGGAATACTCATTGTGTTAGCGCATTCCAATAACCTGTTAATTTGTTCTGATGATAAGGTTGGTTTCTTCTGACACTCTTTGATAATCGCATTCATCTGGTACTCAGGAATCTCTCCATACTGCTTACGTATTTCAACTTTAAATGTTTCTAAATTGGAATATTGCCCTTGGCCTGGGGTATGATCCATGATTGATAACTCATGGATTTTTTTAGAATTGATTCTATCAATGATAAGTTCAAGTGCCTCAATTGTATTCAATTCTAATCTGGCGTGAAAGCGATGATGAATCAGTAAGTGTGCATCTTCCTGATTTATAGCATCTCCTATTCGAACCATTTCTGGCACGGTTAAAGTTCTAGTGCGATTGCAAATAGTAGAATTTGCTATTGATATGGAATGATAAATTGTTGTTATGCCCTGACTAATCAATTGTCTGTCAGCCTCATATAACGCTATTTTATTATCAAAAATAAGACCTTTCCGTGGAACAATAACTGTTTCAATCATATCAGAATGAATATCTATTAACCCTGGAATGATGTATTTGTCAGAACAGTCAATAATTTCGAAGGTGTCTTTTTCACGGGAAATGCTAGCTAATGGAACAATATCCTCAATTTTTTTCTCGTTTATAATAATTGCGTGGTTTTGAATAACCTCTTTTTGTAAAACAATAAGTCCATTTACTAACGCAGTTCTTCCTCTACACATATAACTCATCCTCATTACAGTAAAATTTGGCTATAGCTTAATAGAAGCAACCGATAATTCGAGATTATCCTTT
>NZ_QWLE01000098.1:0-4908 GCF_009917365.1 Neglectibacter sp. X4
AAATGGTGCGTCACTTGAAGCTGTTTTGAAATTGGTAGGGTAGTTTTGTGCAAATTTCTATATTTGCTCATTTATAGTTAAATATCCTAAAAATGAAGCAATTTGGCCTGTTTTAAGACAAATTCTGTAGATGCTGGGACATTTCTGCAACATATTAAATGTATATTGTAGAGCAAGAGAGAAAAGGGGTGATTTTTTGAGTAAAATACTTTTAGTGGATGACGATGATACCTATACATGGTGTATGGCAAAATTTTTGAAATTGAGAGGTTATGGGGTAGATATAGCTGCTACGGTAGCCGATGCCAAACAAATCCTCAAAAGAGAAGTGCCACTTTTTATTAGTTCTGATCTTGACCTGCCGGATGGTTCTGGTCTGGAACTATTAGATATGGTATGTGCTACCAGTACAGATATTCCGTTTCTGGTGGTGTCTTGCCATGAAAAAGAGGAATATGAAAAAGCGCACTGCGGCGTGGTGCAAGCCTCTGTTTGGATAAAATAAAAACATCCCTTGTGCAAGACAAACTAATCGAATATGCTTACCGACAGTCATCCGGGGAGCAGGCTCCGACTTTTCACAAGCTGTTACTCGTCCATGCAGATGACGCTAAAGCCAAAATTTTACGGGCTGGATTGCTTGAGAAGGGATTTCATGTGATAGTGGTAGAAACGCTGACTGATGCAAAAAGTAGGTTGCTAGAAGATATGGAAATAGAATTGATATTGCTCACATGGTTATTGACCGCTTTACGTGAGTAGTACGAATACTCTTCATTCCAGACCAAATCCATAAGCATGTCATACGTAAACACCCGCTTTGGATTCATAATGAGCAGGGCTAAAATATCAAATTCCTTGACTGTCAAACCGATTTCTTGTCCACGGACTGTGACAAGACGTTGCTCCAGGCAAAAATGTAAATCCTCCACCTGCAATTCCGTCAATGACTGTTCCGAAATATTTTGCCGGTTCTCTACTTCAAGGGAGGTGTATGTATTATTAGCTGAAAAAATCTTGCCGCTTTCTGCTTCAAGTAAAACTTTTGCTAACTCTTTTCTCTGTTCTGTTGCAAGCAATATGAGCAGCTTTTCACCCATCTGTCTGCCGGATTCTGCTATATCAAGTACGACTAATCTTCCATGCAAACACGTCACCTCCTGTATTAAATTCCATTGCTAGTCGATAAAAAACAAGATACGCCGTATCAGTTCCGGGATATTTATCGGAGAAACAAAATAATCATTGACCCCCTCATACCGATATTGATATTCTGTCATAAGGTCATTGTTTTCCGTCAATACAAAAAACGGCAATAGCTTCAGCGGTGGATTTTTTACTTTAAATTTATCGGAAACATCACGTATCGTATGTAAGAATTCAAGCCCAGTACCATCCGGCAAAGAAAGATCACACAAGGCCAACTGTGTGATCGTGAAGGATGATTGTGTTATTTTAGAACTAAACTCAGAAAGCCCTGAAAACACGGGACTTTGTGATGTTAGTTCTGTTTTTTGACCCAAAACAGAGGATAACAAAAGCGCAGGGCGGCGCAAGGAGGGTAGGACGCCCACTGGTACAATAAAACAAGGCTTCATAGAGCGGGTATCGCTGTCGGAGAAATCCGGCGGTCGGTATCCGCTTTTTTTTTTGTGTCCACAGACTGGTACATAGGCGTGTATCCTGCCCCATCGAGGGGGCTGGGTACACGCCTTTTTTCTTTTTCCCATAAACCCACATTGAGAAAGCGAGGTGAACACAAATGCCAAGAGCAAAGAAAAAAGAGACTGAGGCACCGGCTGGGGCCGTAACGGAGACCGTCCAGCGGATGCCCCTCTCCGAACTGCACCCCTTTGAGGGGCATCCCTTCAAAGTGCTGGACGATGAATCCATGACGGAGACGGTGGAGAGCATCCGGCAGATGGGTGTAGCCAATCCCCTCATCGTGCGCCCGGGCCCGGACGGCGGGTATGAGATCATCTCCGGCCACCGCCGCCACCATGCTGCAGAGCTTGCGGGGCTGGACATCATCCCTGTCATTGTCCGAGAACTGGACGATGATGCCGCCGTTATCATGATGGTAGACTCCAACCTCCAGCGGGAGAACATCCTGCCCAGCGAGAGGGCCAAAGCCTACAAAATGAAAATGGACGCCCTCCGGCATCAGGGACAGCGCACAGACCTAACTTCGCCGCAAGTTGCGGCGAAGTTCCGCGCCGATGATGAAGTGGGAAAAGGTGCGGGCGTGAGCGGCGATACCGTCCGGAGGTTCGTCCGCCTGACGAACCTGATCCCCGAAGTGCTGGATATGGTGGATGAGAAGAAGATCGCCTTCAATCCCGCCGTGGAGCTGTCCTACCTGAAGCCGGAGGAACAGCGGAACTTTCTGGAGGCTATGGACTATGCCCAGGCCGCCCCGTCCCTGTCCCAGGCGCAGCGCATGAAGAAAAAGAGCCAGGAGAGCGGCTGCACCCTGGACGATATGTGCAGCATCATGGACGAGGTGAAGAAGGACGACCTGGGGCAGATCGCTTTCAGGACCAGCGACCTCCAGAAGTTCTTCCCCAAGTCCTACACGCCCAGGCAGATGAGCGATACCATCCTCCGCCTGCTGGAGCAGTGGCAGAGGCGGCGGCAGCGGGACCAGCAGCGGTGACACGCCCCCTTTTGCGGGGCGCATTTTTTATGAAAAAAAGGAGTTTTACGCTTATGAACAGTATCCACTTTCACTTGCCTGTTACGAGCTGATCCAGCTCATCATTGAGCATAACAACCTCTCGAACTTCGAGACATGGATCATCTTCAAGTGGATTTTCAAGACCTTTGTGGCCGTCACGCTCATCTCCAACTGCTTCAATATCGTGATGGCGGTCTTTGATGTCTGCCAGAATGTGATCTCCCGGAGCGGCGGCATCATCGGCGCTTCCACGGCGGTCAGCGACTCGGCCATCGCCGCGATGGAGGGGACGCTCTCGACCTACGGCGTGGGTACGCTCCTGGGCATCTACCTGATGAGCTTCGTCATCCAGCTCACCCTCTGGATACTCTCCATCGTGATCTTCGTCATCGTCTACGGGCGCATGATCGAGATATACCTGATGACGAGCCTCGCGCCCATCCC
This sequence comes from Neglectibacter sp. X4, assembly GCF_009917365.1. Classification (NCBI taxonomy): domain Bacteria; kingdom Bacillati; phylum Bacillota; class Clostridia; order Eubacteriales; family Oscillospiraceae; genus Neglectibacter; species Neglectibacter sp. X4. The sequence continues at coordinate 3,122 of NZ_QWLE01000098.1, forward strand.
GCTGTCCACCTTCGGCAACCGGGAGCAGAGCCAGACCGGGCAGAACTACCTCCGGTCCCTATTCGCCCTGGGCTTCCAGGGCTTCCTCATCATCATCTGTGTCGGCATCTACGCTGTGCTGATACAGTCCATCTCGTTCACTTCGGATATAGTCGGCTCCCTCTGGGGCGTGGTAGGGTACACCGTCCTTCTGGTGTTCACCCTGTTCAAGACCGGGGGCCTTGCCCGGAGCGTACTGAACGCCCACTGACCGGGAAAGGAGGTCATCATGGCAGCGTATATTTCCATCCCCCGCGACCTCACGCGGGTAAAGTCCAAGGTGTTCTTTGGGCTGACGAAACGGCAGCTCGTCTGCTTCGGGGCGGCGGCGCTCATCGGCGTTCCGGCGTTCTTCCTGATGAAGCGTTCCGGCAACACCAGCCTCGCCGTCATGGGGATGATCGTCCTCATGCTCCCGCTGTTCTTCCTCGCCATGTACGAGAAGGACGGGCAGCCGCTGGAGACGGTGGCGAGGCACTTCATCCAGGCGAAGTTCATCCGCCCCAAGGTCCGCCCCTATGCGACCAACAACTATTACTCTGCCCTCATGCGGCAGGACCAAGTGGAAAAGGAGGTACAGGCCATTGTTCAAAACGCAGAAAAGCGGGCGCGGGAAAGCGGAGCCCATCGCTCTCCCCGCAAGCCTGACAAAGGCGGAGAAAAAGCAGATCAGGGCCATCATCGAGAAGGCCCGCAGGGATGACGGCACTCCCCGCACCGCCCAGCAGTCCATCCCGTTCCAGCGGATGTTCCCGGACGGCATCTGCCGTGTCACCGACAACTACTACACCAAGACGGTGCAGTTCAACGACATCAATTACCAGCTCGCCCAGCAGGAGGACAAGACGGCCATCTTCGAGGAGTGGTGCAGCTTCCTCAACTTCTTCGACAGCTCTATCCACTTCGAGCTGTCCTTCATGAACATGGCGACCGACGCGGAGAGCTTCGAGAAGTCCGTCCGCATCCCGCCCGCCGGGGACGTCTTTGACAGCGTTCGGGCGGAGTACAGCCAGATGCTGAAAAGCCAGCTCGCCAGGGGCAACAACGGCCTCACCAAGGCCAAGTACCTGACCTTCGGCATCGAGGCGGCCTCCATGCGGCAGGCGAAGCCCCGGCTGGACCATGTGGAGACGGACCTGCTCAACAACTTCAAGCGCATCGGCGTGACCGCCGCTGTGCTGAACGGGAAGGAGCGCCTGCGCCTGATGCACTCCATGTTCCACATGGGCGACCGCGACCCGTTCGCCTTTGAGTGGAAATGGCTGGTGGAGTCCGGGCTGTCCGTGAAGGACTTCATCGCCCCCGCCGCCTTTGCTTTCAACGGCCGGCGCACCTTCCAGATGGGGGATGTGTACGGGGCAAGACAGCTTCCGCTTTTTTCTGCGCCAAGCAGCCCCCGCGCCTATTGGCTAGGCAGGCCGCTCCTGACAGCACCCCCAGATATGGAACACAGCCTTCCCATAAAAGCTGTGAAAAGCCGCCTTTTGTGCCTGCCACCGTTCTTTTCCGTTTTTCACGCAAGCCCGGGAGAAAAAAGCAGAAAAAATTCTTTAAGGACTTGACGGCACGGGAAAAGTCTGGTATAATAGCTCTTGCAGTCGGGGGTATAGCTCAGCTGGTTAGAGCGCCTGCTTCACACGTAGGAGGTCACTGGTTCGAGTCCAGTTATCCCCACCAAAAGAGAGCCAGGCGAACCCCGAGCTAACCATCACGATGGTTGGCGGGGTATTTGTCCTGGCTTGTCCATT
>NZ_QWLE01000099.1:0-4901 GCF_009917365.1 Neglectibacter sp. X4
CTTGGTGTACTCTACCGGCTCAAGAATGGACAGGCTCTTTTCGCCCTTGTTGATCTTCACATTCTCCTCTCCCCAATCCCCGAAGCTCTTGAGCTGGGTGGCGCTGGGGTATTGCTTGAAAATCAACAGGGCGTTTGCCGCAGAGTACCGATCCATTCTGCTCTGCGTATCGAGGAAGCCCTGCAACTTGGCAGGATCGGACAAAACCTCTTTTGCAGTCTCATCTATGACCGCATAGACTTCCTCTTTCTCCGCCTGCTTTTTTGCCATCCATTCCTCTGTGGAAAGCTGCGGGCGCTGGCTCTGTTCCGCCCGCTTCGGCTTAAAATTGCTTGTCATAGTCATTACCTCTCTTTCGGTTTTTTCTTCTTTACCGCAGACTGTTGGTGGACGGTCTGACGGGGCTTGCCCCTCTCCACTTTTCCCCTGTCGGTCTCAGGCTCGACACGCTCTGCTTCCTTCTGCTTTGCCGCCGCAGCCTTATAGCCGTTCAGCTTTTCCCTTACGGAAGGCTTTTTTTCGGCTGACTTCGCAGCACCCTTGTCAGTGTGCGTATCGTCCCGCTCTAAGCGCTGCTCGGACAGAGGGCTTTTTTCTGTCTTTGCGGCAGTAGGGTTTTCCTGTTCGTTTCGTTCCTTTTGCTTGCCTTTGCCCATCGCCTCTTCAACAATGCGCTCTCCCATCGTCTTGGAGGGAACCTCTCGCTCCATCGCCTCCCGCTCGGCAACATCCCGCTCTGCTTCCGAGACGATAGATGCCTTGTCCACTGTACCAAGCTCGAAGCGATCCACGATGCGCTGGATTTTAGATGCGTCCTCAGCTCTGGCGATAATATCTATCTGAGCATCAGGGGCGTTGGTGTTCCGGTCACGAAGGACACAATACAGAACGCCGTAGCGCTTGGCGTGTTCGGTAAACTTCTTCAAGTCCTTCTGCGGGAGCGAAAACACCTTCAGCTCCTTGCCGGACTTAATCATACTGGTCAGTCTTGCCTTACCTCTGGTCTTTCCTGACTGCGTGACTTCCTGCTTCAAGACCGACGCCAGCAGAATGGCAACTTCCTTTGCAGCCGAACCGGTCAGTTTTGCGGCAACCTCGAAGCCCTCAAGGGATAACCGGACAACCTGTTCCGCTGCGTCACCGCTGCTTGTCATAGAACCTTCTCTCCTTTCTCTGCATGATTTCTTCCTCTGCGATGACCTTCTCCAGCTTCTCTTGAATCACACCGGAGCGCTCCGCAATCCCATCGCAGAGCTTCAACTCTCTGCGGAGCCTTTTCAGTTTCTCGGAGATCTCAGAAATCTCGCCCTTTGCCGCTAACAGCCTTTCATCTGATATATCCACTCTTCGGATTTCATTTCGGAGATGCGTTCTGTTGGCGGTAAGCACTTTGATTTCTTCCTCAACCGAGGCTCGATACGAAAAAAGCTGCTCAGCAGTACCAATCTGGTGTCTGCATAGCAGCGTTGTCTGTGCGCTCAATTCGTCCAGCTTCATCAGGTCATCTCTCAAAAGGTAGTGAACCCTCGTTGGACTTTGCTTCTTATAGTTTGGGAGGTATCCCAGTTTGTAGCAGTAATAAAGATAACGACCTTTCAGCCCGCCCACCCTACGGATACGCTGCTCACGAGTGACAAGCGCATACTGGCGGGGCTTGGGCGCTTCACGCTGGAATGTCCGCATCAAAACCTTTCCCTGATTTTCTTTCAGCCGATCCATAATCCGGTCATTGGCATATTCCTCACCAAGCCGGTACAGACGGATCGGCTTCTTGCTTCCCTTGGGCAAAATCGTCCAGTATTTGTGCCGGTCATTGAAATCGAACGAGTAACCCATCTCTTTGAGGGCGTACTCAAGCTGCCTCCTGTTGGAGCTTTGGGCAATGGCTTCATCGAGGGCGGCTCGCACCACATTGTACCTCGTGGGCATTCCCGCCTTGTCCATAACAGTCAGGTGAGTGGGCGGGGCGTTGCGTTGTGGATTTTCTATCACATGGAGTCCATACTTGCGGCACAAGGTATCCGCAATTTGATGAAACTTAAACCATGCTTTCTCCTCCCCATGCAGACGCTTTCCATCTGCAAAAGAAACCGAGTTGATGACGAAATGACAATGCAGGTGCTTTGTATTTAGGTGTGTTGTCACAACAACCTGAAACCTCTTCCCCCACACCTCGTTTGCAAACTCCATTCCGATCTTCTGCGCCAACTCCGGCGTGATGTCCTGCTCCCTAAAGCTCAGGTAGCCATGATAGGCTTGGATTCCATCGGATTTACCGAACTGCTCCTTAACAGAGACAAACTGCTCTCGTGCAGTTGCCACATTGCAGTTAATCCCCTCACAGAAAAACTCATGCTCGGTTTTCTCCTCGTCCTTTGCATAGGCAAGCACATCACGAAGCGCCTGATAGTCAGCATCGCTGAACCTTGATTTGGATTTTTCGGTTTTCTCTGGATTCGTGGCGTAGTCCAGCACAGTACCAAGTCTGACCGTTACCGCCCACAGCTTTGTTACTGCCACTTCAAACCGCTCTGCTCCGGTCGCAGAAACACTCTCTCAACATCAGCCTGAAACTTATGCCAGCGTTCGGCTTCCTTTGCAAGCGCCGGAGCGTCGATGAAGTTCAAGGCATTTGCTTTTGCTGATAGCTGGTGAATGTTGTTGCCGATGGCAGACAGTTCTCGCATGACATCGTAGAATCTATCGTCCGGCTTCTCTCTTGGTTCATATCCTTTCAGCAGAAGCCTGACAAGCGCCGCTTCCGTCAGGCAGGTGCGCTTGGCTTTCTTCTGCAAATCCTGAGCTTCCGCTTTGGAAAACCAGAATTGCTTTTTAATCGTTCGCTTCATAGGCAAACTCTCCTTTCATAGATGGGGTATTAGGGGGAACCCCTAAATGACACTACCGTTTTTGCGCCGATAGGAGTAAAAAGGGTCTGCTCGTTAAGATGATACAGACATTCTCCCGTCCGTCGCTTTCTCGCAGATTATCGCTCCATTTCCTTTGAGACCGGCTTGTAAGGAACGGCAGCGATACCGCTTTCAGTACGGAAAAAACGCTCTGGGTTCTTGAACTTCTCCTGATATTTCTTCACCTGCTCAGGGGTCAGGCTCTCAAACCTCTCGCTCTCAATGGGTGCTGCGACAATAAAAAAATCTCCCGCAATGATGTCAAGCATCTCACGAGAGTCGTTCTTCATATAGCAGCGTTCCACCTTCCAACCGTCCTTACCGCCATACTCTTCCGCCATATACTGCTCCAGACGAACACCCTGATCCGTCCCATCAAGCGCTTCTGCAAAGATGGAATAGCCGCCCTTGTTCGGCTGAAATGCCTTGTTGTCGCTGGACACCACATAGGTTCTGGACTCCAAAGAATAGGGCTTCGTAAAGCTGTCCTGTGAGAAAACGATATAGCCGGTGATGTGTTCACCGTACTCTTTCTCGACCTCCCGAAAATGGTTTTTCATCTCCTGATAGGTCATGTCCACCTCAACCGGCTCGGCGTAAATTGCACGGTTCAAGGGCAGTCCGTTGACCTTTCCTTCCTCGTTGCAGATGAGCGCAACCTCGTCAGAGAAGGGCATATATTCCTCGATGTCACCGCCGACAACCGCCTGCATTGCTGCCAGACTGTCCTCAATTCTGATAAGCTGGGGCGCTTTGTCCGGCTGCACAAGCAGCACTTCGATGGTCTTGAGCTGGTCGTAATCGCAGAACCTCTCGCTCTGCTGCGCCTTGGTGGGGTCGAAAGAAACCTCCTTAAACCCAAAGCTGTCGCAGAAATAGAAGCCCTTTTTTACTTTCTCAGCTTCCAGTACCTCGACCACATCAGAGACCGACAGCGACCGGGCTTTATAGCCGGTGGGGTGTCTCTTATTGAATACATCATACACATCTTCAAGGCTTCTGCACTCGACAGTCCCCTCGAATACGCTGTCATAGACTGAGCTGTCGAGGCTCAAATCACCATGCTTTTTCTTCACAAAGTCGCTGCCCATGAAGGCAAGATTTTCGGAATCACGCTCCATGCTCACCTGATAAATTTTAATCTTCATCAGCGTTCTTCTCTCCTTTCGCTGTGTTTTTCTCTGGAAATGCCCAGCCTCCGGCAGAGGAAATCATTATAGTCCTTGCCGTACTGTGGCGGGCGGTCTGTAATCTCATACTGGTCTCCCAGCTTCGTTTTAAGCGCCATGCTCGCACTTCTCCCCGCCGCATCGTTGTCAAAATGCAGGGTGATTTTCCTGATATGAGGATTGTCACCAAGAAACTGTGACAATGCCATTGGGGTCTTGCTTTCCTCCGGTCTCTTCTTTGACAGATACACGCCGGAGAGCGAAACAAGGTTTTTCTCCCTCCAATCTCGCCCTTCCATCAGCTCCAAAGTAGCAAAGGATAGCAGGTCAATGGCACACTCAAACAGGTGCAGCTCTTCACTCTTACTGTCCGCTATCCGAAAGGAATAGTGCTTGTCGCTGCCGGAACAGTCTCCCATAATACGGGTGCTGTTTGTCGCCCGAAACGCTGCATATCTGGGTTTTCTCTCATGGTCATAGCCCACGAAAACGGCGTTGTGGTACGGTAGGCTCTCAAAGATAAGCCCCTGAGAAATGCAGTATTCGATGATGCCATAGTCGATTCCTCTGCCGAAAAGATATTCTGTAACCTTATCTGTTGTGGGGCTTCTTTCCGGCAAAAGCAAGACCTTCGGCTGCTCTTTTTTCGGTGCAGCGCATACCACGCTCGGCATAATCGAACCTCCACCCATCAGCGTTTCTACGGCTTCTACAAAAGAAATACCCTTGACTTTTACCAGATAGTCAAGGGCATTGTATCCGCCTATTCGATGTGACCACCACATCCATTTCCCGTTGGAGATCTTAAGGCTGTCATGGGTAC
>NZ_QWLE01000100.1:0-4558 GCF_009917365.1 Neglectibacter sp. X4
TAGAAAGCCCCCAAACTGCTGATAGAAAGAAAAAAGAAAAAGCCCGGAACCCGCATGATTCCTGGCTTTTTTGGCAGACCATCACAGAGCCTATACGATTGGCTCTCTCCGGCCACAGTCTCGGCATCCATGACCAGCTCTCGGGATATTGTGTTGTTTTTGCCGGAATAATTGAATGCAATCTTTATGCGGTCGTCCCACAGATAAACCGCATTCACAAAGGAGTCAATGACTTTCCGGCGGAAGTCCTGGCTCTTGCGGTCACCGTCCCGGAACCGTTCCATCCAGTAGATGATCTGTTCTCGTTCCAGGTGTGTGTGCGAGGCTATCTCCAAATCTATGGAGCGCTTCAGCTCCACAGCCTCATGCTCCAGTTCCAGCAGGCGGCGCTTGGTGTTCTCGGTGATGATTCCCATTTCTATGGCTTTCATCAGGTTCGCGGTGGCCTTTTCGTTTTCGGCTTTCTGCTCCTGCAGCATACTCAATTCAGCAGAGGCTCCCTCCCGTTCCTGATACGCTATCACCGCATCGGCGATCCACTGTATCACGTCCGGCTGGAGAACATAGCGCAGGGTGGAATCCACCACTACCCGCTCAATATAGTCCTGGCGGACGTGTTTCTTTTTGCAGTCCTTTTCAAGTCTGCGCCGCTGGCAGGAGTAGTAATAGTGCAGCTGCCCCAGGTGCCCGGTGCCAGAGATACCGACCATGTGTGAACCGCACGGCCCACAGAACAGCTTCCCGGTTAATAGGTATTCATTGCCCTCGCGCTTACGGCCCTGGGCGTTTTTCTTTGTTTTCAATCTGCGGTCCACCTCCCAAAATATTTCTGGCTTTACAATTGCAGGGACTCCGCCCTCAATGCGCACATCAGAGAAATGGTACACTCCAATATAGGATTCATTGTGCAGCATATTTTGAAAGCTGCTGCGGTTCCAGAGGCCCCCGCTCCGGGTCTTGATCCCCCGGCCATTCAGATCATTGATGATGTCCACAAAAGGGGTGCCGATAGAAACCTTATGAAAAATCTCACGGACAATTTCAGCCTGAGCTTCGTGTATTTCAAATTTGCCATCTGGGCCTTTGCGGTATCCATAGGGCAGGCTGCCGCTGTTCACTTTGCAGTCCAGGGCATTGAAGTGCATCCCCCGGCGGACATTCTGTGAGAGGTTCGCGGAATAATACTCCGCCGAGCCCTCAAGCACCGATTCCAGCAGAATTCCCTCCGGCCCATCAGGAATAGCCTCCTTTGCGTAAAGCACCTTGACGCCGTGCTTTTTCAACCTGTATTTATAGGTGGCGCTGTCGTATCGGTTCCGGGCGAAGCGGTCCACTTTCCAGGTGATGACATACTGCCAGTGGCCACGCTCCGCTTCCCGGAGCATTCGCTGAAACTCCGGGCGCTTATCGTTGGTGCCGGTCAGGTGGCGGTCGGCGTACACCTTGACGATCTCCAAATTGTTCATCCGGGCAAACGCCTCGCAGTCCGCGACCTGCTGTTCGATGGAGGCATCGTTCTGGGAGTGGGAGGAATACCGGGCATAGATCACGGCGAACTGCGTATCTGGTGCCTGTGTTTTTCGCGCCATACCCATGCCCCTCCTTTCTGGCCCTCGCCTTTGCGGCGGGGGATTTTTTGTAATCAGACAAGTTCCAGGCGGATGCGGCCGCCTTCTTTTGAGGTCTTTATTTTTCCGTTTTGGTAAAGTTCGTGAACAGCCTGGTCGAAATAGGGTGTCAAATCACCGGGGAGGGTTCTCTTGACGTCAACCTGCAGAGCCGTTCCGCCGCTTGAATTTCTAAGAAAATTTATGATATGTCCCTCGGCTTCGTGTAACAGCCTGCCCTGATTCTCGCTGACTGAGTTTGAAGATTTTCTTGACAAAAACCACTTAATTGGATAAACCCACCAGGCAAAGCAAAGATACCACCACCAACCGATGAGTATCCACCAGGCAGCGCCATGTTTCATAAACATCCTTCTTCCCGTCCCGACTATAAGCCGGGGCATTTTCTTTTTACGTTATCCCGCGTGTTTGGAGCCATGTAAAGCTGACGAATCTGCCATTGCTTTTTTCTGGCGCTCCAGTTCGGCACGGTACTTAGCAACCTCAGCATCAATATCAATATCCGCGGCCGCGTTATATTCATCAATTGGAATTTCAGGAACATATTCAACAGGAGCCGTGTGAGTGGCTTCAACAGTGCCGGAGATTGCTGCAGCAACATCAAGCAGATAATTCATGACAGCCTGACGGCTTTCTGGCTTGAGGTTGAGGAATTTCTCAATTAAGATCTGTTCCCCGCGGCTTATCCCTCGCTCTTTGACAAGGGCGTCAAGAGCATTGGTGGCTTCCGGCTCAAACATTTCCCCTGCACCCGTGCGGAGCCAATCTTCACTTATATCAAATTCCCGACAAATAGCTAAAACAACCTGATCAGAAGCGTTCCTGCCGCCAGATTCAATTAGAGAAACACTGTTAGATTTAATGCCAATGCGTTTCCCGAAATCCTGCTGGGTCAAATCCATCTGGCGGCGTATTTTCCTTACACGTTCGCCTAAAGTCATTAATCCGTTCACCTCCTGCTGACATATATCATAGCACACCAAGTTCGCTCTGTCAATAAAAAGTTTCTAAGTCAAAGAAAAATCGCTTGACAAATGTAGCTAAGCGAGATATAATAATCACACAGTCAAAGAAGGGGGGGTCGAGCACATGACTGAGCCGAAGTACACAGCCCAGCAGGCCGCAGAGGGTGTGCTGTTCTACGACACGCTGAAAAGCGTGCCCGAAGATAAGCAGGACATCGTAGCACGCTCAGTTTTGGGGAGTCCCCCAGCGTAGACGTAGAATCGCGCTTGTCGCGGATTTTGGAGGACAATCCGCACCAGAAATACTCTTTGTCCGCAAAAGCGTGTGCGGGGATATTGAACAGGGCCAGCCGGAGAGGGAAACCCCTGCCGCCGGAGCTGGAGGCGGCGCTGATACTGCAATCACGCTCAGAATGAGGGCCGGGTGTGAGGGCGGCGGCAAAGGGGCGCTCCTTCAGACAGAGAAGTCCGGGACGCTGGCCTGCCATAATGACCAGGCTCTTTTTACCGCCGCGCCCTCAGAGGGTGAAAGCTGCCTCTGCGTTTTAACCGACCACCTACCCCCGGCTATGCGGGAAAAGGTGTGGAGCCTCCAGGGCAACGCCGTGGATCGGGACGTAGGTATGAACGGCTCCGGGGTTTCAGATGGTCCCATGTACACCTTGAACACGGTAGACCGCCATGCGGTGCTGTGCCTGAATGACCAGGGCGGCAACTTGATGGACGTCAGCGCCGACAAAGCCGGTACCCTCCGGGCGGAGGCTCACGGCCACCAGCCGGTAGTATGTGCTGGATTCAAGCCCTTTGCAGGGGCAAAGGCCGGGAGCATCGGCTATCAGCCGGAACAGGCCCCTACCCTCACTGCAGAGCAGGAGTGCGCCGTATATGAGAACCACGGCCAGGACAGCCGCCTGACGGGGCCGCTGGACGTGGCTCCCACGGTAGTCCGGCAGTTTGGCACTGGCGGGAACAACACCCCGCTGGTGATGGCCACAGGGCAGGCCAATGCGGAAATCACAGTGGACGCCAGCCCAACCCTCAACTGCAACCATGAACAGCCCATCGTGGCCGCCGTGGACTGCCGCAACGGCAGAGAGAGGGCCGAGGTGAACGGTACCCTGCAGGCAAAGAGTACCGGCGGCCAGAGCCTCAACCTAAACAACGTGGTACGGCGGGCCCGCATTGTGCGCCGCCTGACGGAGCTGGAATGTGAAAGGCTCCAGGGCTTCCCGGATGGCTGGACGAATATCGGCCCCTGGGTGGACAGCAAGGGCAAACACCACAAGGAATGCACCGCCAGCGCCCGGTACACAGCCCTTGGCAACTCCATAGCCATACCGCCCTGGGCCTGGGTGCTGAAACGCCTGTGCGCCTGCTACGAGCGCCCTGCCACGATGGCCAGCCTCTTTGACGGCATCGGTGGCTTCCCGCTGATCTGGGAGCGGCTCAACGGCCCCGGCAGCTGCCTGTGGGCCAGTGAGATAGATGAGTTCGCTATGGCGGTGACGAAATATCATTTTGAGGAGGTACGGATTCAGTGAACAAATGGATAAGCGTGAAAGATGCGCTTCCACCCATTGGGAGGAAAGTACTAATAAGGGGGCTCTCATAATGAGGCGTATGACATACAAAGAGGACATGACTCCAATGGACAAATTGTGCATTGAAAAGGGTATCACCCGGCGGGAGCTGGCAAGGCAGAGCGGGGTGCCGATCCGCACCATAGAGGGCTGGGCCAAGAGAACGCGCACCAGCCCGAACGTCTACCAGCTATACAAGGTGGCACAGGTGCTGGGGTGCCATATTGAGGACCTGTTGGAGCTGGACAGGATAGCGCAGGAGGAAAGCGGCAGGGAATAGCAAGGGGGAGTCAAATTTGACTCCCCCTTTGTGCAATGTCATTAAGTTAAAGGTATAAAAGAGCAAAATAAGAAAAAAGCATAAAAAAGGCTTGACAAATGGGAA
>NZ_QWLE01000010.1:0-90472 GCF_009917365.1 Neglectibacter sp. X4
ATACGGAGGAAATACCTTACCGCTATCGTCCCTAAATCTCAGCTTTGGTACATGAACCCCTTGACTATTACTTGAGGGTTAGTCCAACACCTCCATAATTGGTTTCGGGAGGTGGTCTATATGACTGAAAATACCCATTACAAGACGCTGCTGAACACATGGCTTAATTCAAAGCAAGCCATGATTACAGTGTCAACGCACGCTAACTTTGTCCTCATTGCGGAAAATCATCTTATTCCGCAATTTGGACGAAGGAAGATCGGGACAATAACAGAGTCCGACATTCAGGGGTACATCATGTACCTCAGCAAAGAGGGGAGGTTGGATAAGAAGGGCGGTCTGACGGTCAAGACGATTCGGGATATTATTCTTGTGCTGAGGCTCTCTTTAACCTACGGTTATAAGGAAAAGGCTATTCCCATGCTGAATTGGGATTTGATAGAGTATCCGAAGGAACTTGGCATTCATCGGGTTGTATCCCTGTCGAAAGAGGAAGAGCAGCAGCTCATCCAATGTATATACCTGCATCTAAACCGGAAAACGGCTGGGATACTTATCGCTCTTATGACAGGACTGAGGATTGGTGAGCTGTGCGGTCTGCAAATGGGAGACATCTCTCTGGCAGACAACACGATTACCGTAAGTCGAACTGTTCAGAGGATATATGATAAGCGAAAAGGCTCATCGTATATCAACATCGGCGCACCGAAAACAAAAAGTTCTGCTCGCACCATTCCTATCCCGTCGCTGCTGGGAAACATCATCAAGAAGTTCCTGACAGACAAACCGAACCATTATTTCCTCACAGGGAAGTCCTCGCCAACCGAGCCAAGAACCTACCGCCAGTTCTTTGCACGCTTCCTGAAAAGAAATGACTTACCCAAGGTGAAGTTCCATGAAATACGCCACACTTTTGCTGTTCGAGCCATTGAGATACCGGAGTTTGATATTAAGTCGCTCTCCGAAATCTTGGGACACAAAAATGTTTCGTTTACTTTGAATGTTTATGGAAGTGCCAACTTAAGGCAAAAAGCGCTATGTATGAATCTGCTGAATGATCTTCTCTAAGCAAAGACCGCCGTTTCATAAACGGCGGTCTTACACTATTTCTTCCACAAAACAAGGTGCTTCTATGGAGCATATATCTTCAAATAAGATAGCCTTGCCATTACTAAGGAGAAGGGATTTACTGTACTCGTCGATCTTTTTGACTGCTCCGGTGAAAACGATGTAGGAACCGCCAGCTTTGCGCTCATCTGCCTGAAAGTAGGTAATGCTCACTTCCGGTTCCTCGGAAAGATGATCTCTCAAGTATTGGATTCGGCTATTGAGCTGTTCCAGCTCGTATTCACCGAGTTCATGCTTTTCGTCCGTCACCCTTGCAGACTCAGCCACCAGATCATCATAGCCGGTTAGCGCAGCGAAGGGAGAGAACTGCGCTGCACGATTGAGCCGAGACATTTGAGGGCGCTTACAGGAAACATGGTGAGGGCGCTCAAAGATGTCACTATATTCTTCTTTTCCACTTGACATTTCCATCACCTCACGCCTTATGACCGCCGATCTGCTTGTTGCGCTCCATGGCGGTGGACTCCTTTTTCATATTCAAACCTTTGACAATGGCGTTTTTACCGTATCTGTCCCGTATGTTGATAAGGGCTTTTTGGATTTTTAGTTCTCTTTCCAAATCTTCTTCCTCAGCCTGCCGTTGCTTATCTACGGCTTCATAGTCAGTAAAGAGGTCAAGCTGTTCTATTTCTGGGGTGGCGGGTTCTGCTTCACTCTCCAAGACCAAGTGGGTAACGGCAACCGTAAATCGCCGGACTAAGAGATTCTTGTCTACAATGCTATCATAAATAGCTGCTGCTGCCTCCACAATCCTGCTGGTAGAAGAAGAGAACCTGCCCAAGTTTCTTGATCCATGTACTGCCTTGGGGACTTGTCGCCCATAGTGATCTGATACGATGGCACCCTTATACTTGGCAGCTCGCTTGGAATCGGTGAGGTTCTCTATATCATAACCTACATCGAGTACCACCTGATTGGTGAATAAGCCAGCCCGAACAAGGTCAATCGAGAGCTGGTCTGCCATTTCCATAACCACCGTTTTGCCCTGATCGGCAGAGTAGGGACAGGATAGAACTTGCCCCTGATTGAGACTTTTTGACTCTGGCTTGTACGCCTTGCAATCGGAAATTACGGTAGGTTCCCAGCCCCAAGCGTGATCTATGAGCAGCTCGGCATTGACCCCGAATAGCTTGTAAAGCAGATCTTCGTTGTAGTAATCGGTGTCTTTGCCTTCTGAGCAGCGGGCTATATCGCCCATCGTATATAATCCGTTTTGCTCCAGCTTTCGAGCAATACCGTTGCCAACACGCCAGAAGTCAGTTAAAGGCTTGTGCGTCCACAGCTTGTCCCGATAGCTCATCTCATCCAGCTCGGCAATACGCACACCGTCTTTGTCAGCGGGGATATGCTTTGCAACAATGTCCATTGCAATCTTTGCAAGGTACATATTCGAGCCAATACCTGCTGTTGCGGTGATACGGGTTTCCTTCAAAACTTCCTGTATCAGCATCATTGCAAAGTCACGGGCGGTCTTATTGTAGGTGGAAAGGTAAGGGGTGGCGTCAATGAAAACCTCGTCGATTGAGTAGACCAAAATATCATCAAATGAGACATAGCGCATATAGATTTCAACTATACTCTTGCTGTAATCCATGTAATAAGCCATTCTCGGAGGGGCAATCACAAGGTCAAGTTCCAACGAAGGATCACTTGCCAGCTCGGAGCCAAAGATGGATTTACCCCTGAACTGATGTTCGGGGGCTTTTCTTTTTCTCTCCCTATTGACATCCTTTATACGCTGCTTTGCCTCGAACAACCTTGCTCGACCGGATATGCCATGCGCTTTCAGAGCGGGGGAGACTGCAAGGCAGATGGTTTTATCTGTCCTGCTCTCGTCAGCAACTACAAGATTTGCGTCCAGCGGATCAAGCCCACGCTCGGCACACTCGACGGAAGCATAGAAGCTCTTGAGATCTATGGCAATATAGGTTTTCTCTTTCATGTTTTCCTCCAAAGGCAAGGGAGACAGGCTTTATTTATCGTCCCAGCTTTCGGCAACATAACGCTGAAACTCCTCAATTTCTGCTTCGGTAGCGGGTCGAACATCAGGCTTACCGCAATCAGGGCAACTATCGACTTTGCCCTCACGCTTGAATGTAAAATGGCAGTTCGTACAATGATAAACCGGCATACTCATTCACTCCTAACGGTTATATTTCAAAAAGTCGTTCCTGTGTTCCTGTGGACGGAGCCGATATCCTTGCGATATGAGCGTGTCTGCCTTGAGAGCGACAAGGTTTACATCGGAGTGCATGGTTCTGGCGATCTGCTGCACATCGTAGCCCTGCTCCGCAAGCTCCAAGAAGTCATCATCAGGAAGGGCTATCTGCGTGGCAAAGATATTTGCCTCGTACTCCATTCGGCTGTCCCGAATATCAAAGATATTGAACTCTTTGAAGCCGCCAACTTTGGTGGCTTCGTCTCTATGTAAGCTGTCATGTCCAAGCTCATGGAGCAGTACAATGTTCTCCATCACAGGGTGCAGATCTTCCTTAACGAACATGAAGCGATTTCGCATTATGACCTTATATGCGCCCCGCTGGGATTTGAAAGGACAGTACATGATTTCTATTCCGAGTTCATCGGCTATTCTGTGGGGATCACGAGTCCCACACAGCCGGACAATGTGATTTGCTTTTTGAACGATCTCAGATGTAGAGGCGTACAATGACCCTCACCCCTTCCTCGTGGATTATTCTATCAAGAGTGGAGTCCGTTAAAGGGGACTCAGCCCTGCGACTTGTAGCGGTTGGGCGTGAACTTCTTGTTTTTCTCTTTTGCAATCCAGTAAGCCTCTGTGATTGCCTTCATCATCACATCCATGTCCTCTTCCGCCAGCTCACCGCCAGCAAAGAGACCGGTGACTTCGCTCATAAGCTCATCAGCCTGCTTAGCGCCTCTTGCGCCGTATTTCTCGGCGGCTTGGGCAATAAGCGTACCACTCTCACCGAGCAGCTCCGAGACAGGCAGTTCAAGAGCAGATGCCAGTTTCTCAGCGGCATCATAACGAGGGCGGGCAATTCCACTTTCGTATTTCTGGATCATACGACGGGAGATGCCGGAGCGTTGTGCAAGCTGTTCTTGTGTCATTTCTTTATTCTCTCTAACTTTCTTTAGACGCTCGCTGAATGTCATATCCATTCTCCTCCGACTATAGTGTAAATTGAAAGGCGAACTTAATTTCTCAAAAACCTATTGACACGAACTTAAGTTCACGCTATAATAGGCTCACCAAGGCGAACTTGAGTTCACAATCATATCTTACTATGCGAATTTGTATTCGTCAAGGGATTTTCAAAAAATTTTTGAAATCTGGTGAGAAAATGACACGAAGGAAGGTCTATGTGACTGTAAATGCCGAACACAAGCCAGACGGTTCATGTTTACCGAAAACCATACGAATGGCGGACGAGGAAGAGTTTGAGATCGACAAGGTGCTGCAAGTTCGTAAAGCGGCTTCAGATGTTGGCGGTCGTGGCATTCGCTACACCATAAGAATTGGTCGTAGTGAGACCCATCTTTTTGATGAGCAGAACGGGCGCTGGTTTGTTGAGGCGAAGTTTGGCTAAAGGAGGATAAGTTGAAAAGATTATCCCGAAATGACCTTGAAGCTATTGCAGATCGGGTTATCAGAGCGTACATGAAACTGCCGGAGGTAGCAGATCGTCCGATTTATCGGATATACCCCGAAATACTTGCCGAGAAACTGCTGGGTCTGAAAATAGACTATCAGCACCTTTCCGTTGATGGCTCTATCCTTGGGCTGACTTCCTTTGAAGGGATTGGGCTTGAGTTGCCGGGCTGTGATGATAGCGGGGAAGTTTACTTCCTCGATGGAAAGACTGTTTTGATAGAAAGCGACCTGCGGGAAAGCGTAGAGCAGGGAGGACGGAGAAACTTCACGATCATGCACGAGTTGGGTCATCAGATCCTGAAATTACTTTTCCCGAAGGACTACGGCGTGAAGCCGCATGAAAAGCCGGTTCATTTTTGCAGAGCGAACACAGCTCGAAGAAAACCTATTGAGGATTGGGAGGAATGGCAGAGCAACGCTCTTGCCTCCGTTCTGCTCCTTCCGAAAGGACTTGTTGAACAAGCTATGTGCCTGTTTGATGTTCAGGGGGGAATACGGACGCTCAATAAGGTTTTCGCAAGGGAAGAATATGACCGGTTTGTTGGAATGACAGAGTTATTGGGGTGTTCTAAAACTGCATTGGCAATCCGCATGAAGCAGCTCGGTTATATCGAAAAGGAATACCTCGATAACCCGTACAGGCTGTTAGATGTGGAGGAATATTAGAATGCCAAAGGTGAATATTCAACAGGTGAACCCAGAGCGATATGCTCAGGTAAAGGCTGCACAAGACTCTCTGAGGAGACAATGCAGCGGAATGATGAAGATGGTTAGGCTCTGCCCATATTGCGACCACAGGGTTGAAAATGTCGTAAGAGGCGAGCATGGCTATACATTTGCGAAATGCTCAAACTGCGGTGAGGAGGTGGTGTTCCCGCCAGTATCCTTTAGAAAGACCAGCTAAGACCAACAGTTCAGCAAGACCGACAACAAAATAATCTAAAGCAAGATTTGTGCTACGGAGCCGCTTGATGCGTTGACTTCCAAATGCCACTTGACTATGACTTACACCCAAGGGTGTAGTCTGTCAGCGTGGCATCAGTCAACGGGTCAAGTGGCTTTTTGTGTTTTCGTTTCATCGGCTTCGGGAAAGGAACCCGATGAAACGGACAACAATTCTCGTTTACAAGGATTCTACCGACCCGAAAAAAGGACTGAAAGAGGCAACACAAGAGGAATGGAGCGCTATCCTGAAATCAAATAAGGGACTGCCCATGTGTGAGCGCAGATGCTTCATAGAGGACAGCTTTGAGGACTGCGGAGTGATAGACCGTATGTTTATTGAAGTTTCCTATGACGCATACACAGAGTGGCATAGAGAAGATGTCCTGAAAGGAAAAAATATGAACGCAAAGAAGGAATACCGTCTTTTATCTATGGATTGTCAGATAAAAGGAAGTGATGGAGAGTCCTTAATGGATACGCTTTCAAATGATATTGACATAGAGTCGATAGTCCTGACTGGAATGATGTATAAGGAGCTGAGGAAGGCGCTTGATGAATGGAGACCTTGGGCTAACGAGCTTTTGGACTATTATCTATCAGGTGATAAAAAGAGATGTGCCAAGATTCTTGGAGAAAGAGAGGGAATATCTGCCGTTACAATGCACAACAGGAAAAAGGCTCTGGAACAATTCATCAAAAATTTTTTTGGTATAGGGGGTTAAAAAATGGCTCTTTTCGTTGCTGTTGTGGGGTGAGGGCAACCTTCAATCCAAATAGCGGAGGAAAGCAATGAAAAGGGCAAAAGGATACATTGAGATTAGCCGGGGGAGCATTTTCTACGCTGATCTGTCTGGCGGAATCGGCTCAGAACAAGATGGGATTCGTCCTGTCCTGATTATCCAGAACGATACCGGAAACAAATATAGCCCCACAGTGATTGCAGCAGCAATCACCAGCAAGGAAAAGCGTTCAGATCTGCCAACTCATGTGAATCTCAGCGTTAAGTTTGGACTGAGAGAGTCTTCTATTGTAATGCTTGAGCAGATCAGGACTCTCGATAAGAGCCGGCTGGGTAGATATGTGGGGAGCATTGATGACAAGACAATGCAAAGCGTAGAAAAGGCTTTGGCTATTAGCTTAGGGCAAGCTGACCTGACGGGGAGGGCTTGCTATGGCAAATGACGAAAAGGAACTTGATATTCCTATCTGGCTTAAAGCAAACCTGACGGTCGAGGAAGCAGCGGCTTATACCGGTATTGGAATGAACAAGCTAAGGGAACTTTCGGATAGCGACGCCTGCGATTTCGTACTTTGGATAGGGAGGAAACGACTCTTGAAAAGAAAAAAACTTGAGGAGTTCCTCGAAAACGCATTTTCTATATGAATGTGTCAAAGGTGCGATTTTCGCAATCGCACCTTTGAGCTATCATCTGAAAAAAAGTATCCTATGGACACAACAAATCCAAAGGAGTGACGCAGATGAATAAAGAAAGGCAACAGCAACTTGTGCCAATCTGGAAAAAGAGCAACCTGACGCTTGAAGAAGCGGCTGCTTACACAGGAATAGGTATGAACAAACTGAGAGAACTGTCAGATGCCGATTCTTGCGACTTCGTAATCTGGATTGGCAGTAAGCGTTTGCTGAAGCGCAGGAAGCTGGACGAGTATTTGGAAAAGGTATTTTCAATATAAGGGGGATTGAAAAATGGCGAACATGAAGAAAGGTGTCAGGCTCGATGCGAAGAGGGTCAGGTTAAAGAAGGGCGAGGGTCAACGGAGTAACGGAAGCTATGAGTTCCGCTGGACAACCAGAGACGGTAAACGCCATTCCATTTATGCTCCAACATTGGAGCAGCTTCGGGAAAAGGAAACGCAAATCATCATAGATGAGCATGACGGTATCCGAAATGACATCACCAGTAAGACGGTGAATGATGTCTATGAACTGTGGGCGGAGCTAAAGCGAGGTATCAAGGACAGCACCTTCAAGAACTACATCTATATGTATGAGACCTTTGTTAAGCCGACCTTTGGGAAGAAGAGGATTACGGCAGTAAAGCGTTCTGATGTTAAGCGTTTCTACAATCGACTGAAAGAGGACAGAGGCATGAAGATTTCCACCATTGATAATGTCCACAATGTTCTTTATCAGGTGTTTCAGTTTGCCGCTGATGATGATATGATCCGAGCCAACCCGACAAGCAAGATGATGAAGGAGCTTAGAATCTCCTATGGCAACGACAGCGAAAAACGGAAAGCGCTTACGGTTGAACAGCAAAAGCTCTTTTTGAGCTTCCTTGAAAGGCGTCCACAGTATCAGCATTGGTATCCGGTATTCTATATCATGCTCAATACCGGAATGCGAGTGGGCGAAGTAACGGGACTGCGATGGAATGACATTGATCTTGAGAACGAGGAAATCAATGTCAACCACACTTTGGTGTACTATAACCATCGAGATGAAAAAGGGTGCTATTTCAGCATCAACACTCCAAAGACAAAAGCTGGACGGCGTGTAATCCCTATGACAAAAGGCGTGAAAGAGGCGTTCTTGATGGAGAAAGCCTATCAGGAGGAAGCTGATATAAAGTGCGTTGGGAATGTCGATGGATACCATGACTTCATCTTCGTCAACAAAGACGGAAATGTGCAGCACTATGGCACCTTGAATAAGGCAATCAGGAGAATCATTCGTGATTGCAACGATGAAGTCCTTGAAACACACGACATCGACTCTGATCCGGTGCTGCTGCCAGACTTTAGCTGTCACACGCTAAGACACACTTATGCCACGAGATTATGCGAATCTGGCATTAACATCAAGGTGATTCAAGATGTGCTTGGACACGCCGACATCGACACGACAATGAATATCTATGTTGATGTGACAAAGGATTTGAAGAAGCGAGAGATTGCGGCTTTTGCCTCGTATCTTGAGGGAGAGAATCAAACATCAGCGTCAGCATAGGAGAAAGGCTCTGCGATAGCGCATCGCAGAGCCTTTTCGCAGGTTTCTCAAAACTCTTTGCTTATACTATTATATAAATGTATCCAGAGAGGAGGAAACGCCATGAAGAACAGTTTGAAAGAGGTACACCCTGAGCTTGTATCAGAGTGGTCAGAGAAGAATTATCCGCTGACTCCCGAAACAGTTTCATACGGCTCCAATAAGGTCGTTTGGTGGAAAGGTAAGTGTGGGCATGAGTGGGAAACAAGCGTAAAAGCACGATCCAGCGGTGAAAGATGCCCTATCTGTGATGGAAGAAGAATCGTGGAGGGTATCAATGACCTTGCCACTACACACCCCATGATTGCCGATGAATGGTCGCCTCAGAACTTGCCGCTCAAGCCCACGATGGTGGGTGCTGGTTCGCATAAGATAGTGTGGTGGAGGGACAAGCTGGGGCATGAGTGGAGAACCGAAGTTAGAGCAAGGGTACGAGGAACCGGTTGCCCCTACTGCTCTCACAACAAGCTACTGGAGGGATTCAATGACCTTGCCTCACGCTTTCCAGAAGTAGCCGCTGAGTGGTCTGAGAGAAACCTTCCACTACTGCCAACGATGGTAACGGCATTTGCAAACAGAAAGGTGTGGTGGAGGTGCAGCAGGGGGCATGAATGGAACACGCTGATTTCCACCAGATCTGGAGGAAGTAAGTGTCCGTATTGCAGCGGGATAAAGCTGCTCAGAGGGTTCAATGACTTTGCTACTCGACAACCGGAGCTTGCGAAAGAATGGTCTGATAGGAACCTTCCGTTGACACCGGACATGGTGAATGAGAAGTCAAGAAAAAAAGTCTGGTGGGAATGCCCTGTCTGTGGATTCGAGTGGCAGTCTCTTGTCAAGAGCCGTATCAAAGGAACGGTCTGTCCTGTCTGCGCTGATCGTGCGGTTAAAGAGGGGTATAATGACCTTGCAACTACTGACCCAGATATAGCAGCAGAGTGGAACACCGAGAGAAACAAAGGACTTTTGCCATGCCATATCTCAAGAAACTCGCTACGCTATGTCTGGTGGAAAGATGCCTACGGGCATGAATGGCGTGACAGGGTGTTCAACAGGAGTGTGGAGAGAGCAGGGTGCAGAATATGTGAGGAAGAGTTTAGAATTGCATTTCCACGACTGCTGCTCTCTCTGTATGCAAGAAGGCTGGGAGTTCAGGCGATAAACGACGGGGAGGAACTGACCGGCTTACCATTGGAGAATTACATACCGGACTTGAGGATCGCCATCGAGACCGCAGAGAGAGAAAAGGAAGAGGTAAAAGTGAAAGGGTATATCTGTGAGAAGCGAGGGATTCGCTATGTATGGGTTCCGCTGAGAAGAAAGGATAGTCTGTCAGAGTATGCCCAGAGAATGAAATTGGCACTTCAAAAGGTTCATGTCTATTTTCCCTCAGACGAGGAGCAAGATGTAGAATTACTGCGGCGTCTGTTTGATGATTGGAGGCGAAGGACTGAAATTACTTGAAAAGCAGAAATGTGTATGCTATAATTACCCAAGCTCCTGATTGCCTCTGTCTGAGTGTTCAAGAACGCAAAAACCTTTTGGACATTTCCTAATATACGCCATACGCCACAGCTTACGACAAAGCCCCTTGTGGCGGTAAGAACGGTTAAGAGCAGGTAAGAGGCAAACATACGAAGGGGGATGGCAGTATGAGCAAGCGTGAGCAGAAGTTAGATAGCGTAAGATGTGCTGCCGAAATCCCCACAATGAAAACCTTAGACAAATAAACCCAGTATTTATGCGGGTTTGCGGCACTTCAAATCCGAGTTGACAACAAATTGACAACAATTTTTCGTATAAATACGAAGAATTACGACGCAGGATGAATAGTTGAAAAGCAAATACGCAGTGCAGCACTTGCTGTTGAGAGAACACTTTTTGAAAGAAATTTCAGAAGGTGTTCTTTTTTCGTTAGGCGCGATTTCTGTTATGTTGTCAAATCAATAAAGAAAGGTTTGAAGCTTATGATCAGCGAAAAAACAAAATCGTATTATGATCTGAAAAAAAGAAATGAAGTGCAGGAAAGCGCCAAGAGACTGCGCAGGCAATTCCTTCGTTATAAGGATGCGGAAATTGTTTACAGCCTCCAGCATAAGAAGCTGCTCGAACTGGCAAGTGAAGCAGGAGCTATTTATCGAATGGATGGGACGGTTCTGATAAACAGGGATATTTTTGACGAATATCTGGAGCGATTCCATGAGCCGAGTACATTAGCGCCGCAGGAGGAAGAAAAATGAGCGGGAATACGGATGCGGAGAGCGTTCCGGAAACAGAGCCGGATGCGGACACTCATGTACCTGTTCCGGTTCCGCCGGAAGATATCGAAGCTTCTGGGAAGGAAGGGGTTATTGAGCAGCCGGAGGAAGGCGCCAAATTCCAGATTTATCTTGCCAGTGCAGGCAGCTATGATGCGGCAAGAGAAGACGAACGCGATATTCTGACTACGGATGCAGACGGATTTGCTGTTTCCAAGGATCTCCCTTATGGCCGTTATGTCGTACATCAGACTGAGGGCATGGAAGGCCAGGCATTTATCCCGGACTTTATCGTTTACATCCGTACAGATGACCAGACCTATTCCTATATTTTGGACAATACAACCCAGTCCAGCTTTATCCGTGTAGAAAAGCACGATGCTGAAACAGGGAAAATCATTCCTGCAGCCGGTGTTGGATTCCAGGTACGCGATCTGTCTACAGGCGACCTGATTGCAGAAACTATTTATTATCCGACACCTGTTACCATTGACACTTTCTTTACCAATGAGGAAGGCTGGCTGATGCTTCCTTATGAGCTTTCCTACGGCCAGTATGAGCTGATTGAGGTGGAGACCTGTTATGGCTATGTGCTGGACAGTAATCCGGTTCCATTCACGGTAGACGGGACACAGGACGTGGTTGTGGTGGAAAAACACAATATGCCGCAGAAGGGCAAGATTGTTGTTGCCAAGACTGGTGAAGTATTTGCTTCCGTCACGACATCAGATGGTGCAGATAAGGATGGAGCGGATCTTCTTTACCAGCCGGTTTATGAAATCCGCGGCATGGAAGGCGCAACCTATGAAATTCGCGCAGCAGAAGATATTTATACACCAGACGGTACCTTGCGTGCTGCAAAAGGCGATGTAGTAGATACCGTTACTACCGGTTCCGGTGGAGCTGTTTCCAGCAAGGAACTGTATCTGGGTAAGTATGAGGTTGTTGAGACAAAGGCGCCCTACGGCATGGTGCTGAATCCAAACCCGCAGCAGGTAGAACTGGTTTATGCGGGTCAGGAGGTAGACCTGACAGAAACAGCCGCCGGCGTATATAACGAACGCCAGAAGGTGGAACTGAGTCTGGAGAAAACGCTGGAACTGAGCGAAGAATTCGGTATCGGCACAAACAATGAGCTTGCCAATATCACCTTTGGATTGTATGCGGCCGAAGACCTTACTGCAGCTGACGGTTCTGTTATTCCGACAGATGGATTGCTGGAGATCGTAAGCTTGGATGCAGACGGCAAAGGCATTGCCCAGACTGACCTGCCATTGGGCAGCTATTACCTGAAGGAACACAGCACGGATGCCCATTATATTTTAAGCGGTACCAAGTATTCTGTGACATTCGCTTATGGGGATCAGGAAAGAAAGGCTGAGGAAAATGTGGGCCTGGTCCATCAGGTAATCAAGGATAAGGTTCACGGATACGGACAATGGGGTTTTTATACTTATGACGATTTATTTCAGATTGGCTGTATCGGTCTGTGCAAAGCTTCAGCAACGGATAAAGGCGGAACCTTTTCTACTTATGCGTACCGCCTGATATGGCATGAGCTATGCGATGCATTGGTTCAGTCAACCAAACGGTATGCAGATGAGGTGGTGGCTGATGTAACACCCTACATAAGCGCCGAGTCTGAGAACGGGGAATTCCTGAGCGGGCTTCGCATGGACCTTTCCCAAGCGCTTGGCGCTGCAAGGAAAGATGCTCCCCCATCTACTGCCAAAGGTATTGACGCCATGATTTTAATGTCCCAGGGATATACCAGCGGCGAGATCGGAGAGCGCATGGGCGCTTCTGCTAAACTGGTATGCGCATGGGTTTCAAAGGCAAGGAAGTTCCTAAAGGCGCATCCGGAAATGGAAACGATTGCCGGATACGGTTCTTAAATGGATGAAGGGATGCTGGGATCAAGATGGTTCCCAGCATCCCGATTTTTTTGTTTTGGAGGACAAATATGAGGAATTTATTGAAAAAATCGGGAAAGTGGATATTCCCTGCTATTGCGATGCTTCTTACTTTTATTCTCTTGAAGTGCGTGTTTTTAATCGGCTATGTGCCGACTGAGTCTATGGAACCAACGTTGGAAAGGGGCAGTTATATCATCGGATGCCGGATATATTCCAATCTGGAGACAGGAGATATTATCATATTCCGGCATGATGGGAAACTGCTTGTGAAACGAATCGCAGCGATGGAAGGTGATATGGTAGAGAGAAACGGAGTCAGTATGACAGTGCCGGAAGGCTGTTACTATGTCCTTGGTGATAATGCGGATAGTTCTTATGATTCTCGGTATTGGATAAATCCATTCGTTAATGGTGCGGATGTAGTGGCAAAATTACTCTAAGAACTGATTTTTTTCAATATAGATGCCTTCGGTTTTGTAGGGATAGTATTTTTGCTTGGTCGTATTCACATACTCTATAACTGTTATATATGAAGCAAGGGTGAAAAGTTTATTGTTTCGACTTTTCACCCTTCATTATCATACAATCTATTTCCTGTCTTTGAATCGCTCATACTCTGTGATTAGTTCTTGAAACTCTGAGGAGTTTTGCAATAGAGGTTCTTTTTCCATTGCAGAAAGGATTACAGGAATCATTTGCTCTGGTTGAGTCGCTTGCGCAGGTATGCGATTAAATAATAGGGTTTTATCCATATTCCATGGATTGCGCATTGCTGCAAGCATTTCTCTCAAAATGGAAATACATTTATCGGCATCCTTTTCCGCAAAGGCGATTTCTAATGGTGCAGTGAATGCGCTATACTTCCACATTTCAAAAAGTGTAACCATCTGGGCCGATTTATCTGCTATCTTTTTTGCAGTGAGAAGATCGCCGCACTCTAACTCAATACTCATCATTTTGTAGAGTAGCAGTTGAACCTTGTTGAGAGTCAAATGCAATTCTCTCTGTAAATCCTCCGCTGCTTTCTCTGATTTGCCTTGATGTTTATCAATTTCAACTTGCAACCAAAACTTATCAGCCATGCTGCCGATAATGTCGTTTCTGTCAGGCATTAAGTCTAATGTCCCCTGGGCTTTTTCATATTGTCCATTGCGAAGATATCTGCTTGCCAACATAAAATTTGCACTGTTGCTTATTTTTATGTCTGTGCTTCTAACAAGTCGATGATACCATTCAAGGATCTGCTCCTCATAGGGGCGCATTTCATCTGCAGTCAAGTCTGACATGGAAAGAAGTCCATCCAGTTGGAGTGTAAGGACATGCATGAGCCTTTCATTGTGAGGATATTCGTGGATCTTTTGTCCTGCTGCTGTAAACCCTTCTTCGAGTCCTTTATCTCCAACAATCTTTCCGATCTCCTTGCAGAACAAATCAATTTCTTGCTGTGTTATATCTTCGTGAAAACAAAAAAGTGTGTTTAAGTCAATTTTTAACAATCGGGCTAACGGAGCCAAAAGAGAAATATCTGGACTGGTTGTCCCTTTTTCCCATTTACTGACTGCCGGAATAGACACATTGAGATATTCTGCAACTTGTTCCTGCGTGAGTCCTAATTCTTTTCTTTTTTCTTGTATAACTAAGTTCATAGGCATAATAGAAGCCTCCTTATTGAGAATGACACAAAAGCTTTTGCTGACTTTATTATACTTGTGTATTTCCTAAATAACAATTGAGCAGTTGTTAACTGAGAAATAAATTTTTTAACTATAAGTTAATATTTGAGGAAAGGCGTTTGAGCCATGGCTCCTAATTCAGTGTTACAGTTGGCCTTATGCGTAACTCAGTTCAGCATTATGTTCTTAGAGAAAAATAATGCGGACAACTCCTATGATTCGCGGTATTTGGTAAATCCATTTGTTGATAGTACGGATGTGATGGCTAAATTAATTTTTTAAATATTAGACGATTACCTTGATAACCGCCTTGCAATGTCTTATACTGTATTTGTTTGTACAATACAGTATAAGACGGAGAGGCGGTGACGGTTTGGAGATTGTTGTAAGTAATAAGGCAAGTCGTCCTCTGTATGAGCAGATTGTGTCGCAGATAAAAACGCAGATTATGAGTGGCGAACTGAAAGCGGGTGAAGCGCTTCCCTCTATCCGCTCCCTGGCAAAATCGCTGCAGATCAGTGTTCTGACCGTGCAGAAGGCATATGACATTCTGCAGGAAGATGGCTTTATTGAGACGACGGCCGGGAAAGGCTGCTATGTATCTGTCCAAAATCAGGACTTCTATTTGGAAGAACAGCAAAAAAAGATAGAGGGCTGTTTGGGTGACGCAATAGAAATAGCCCGTATGAGCGGAATACCGCTTGATAAATTAGTCAGCTTATTAACATTATTGTATGAGGAGGATTAGCGATGGCAAATGCGTTCATGGTATCAGGACTTACCAAAACTTATAAGGATTTTGTTTTGGATCATGTTTCGTTCACCGTTCCCAGTGGCTCCATTGTCGGACTGATTGGAGAAAACGGTGCAGGAAAAAGCACGACAATCAATGCGGCTTTAGGACTGATTCAAAAGGAGGACGGCGTTGTTTCCATTTTAGACAAGGAGGAACTGGATGGGGATATCAAAGAACAGATCGGTGTCGTGTTCGATGGCAGCAATTATCCGGAAATCCTTTCTCCACGGAAATTGAACCGGGTTATGAAAAACATTTACAGGACGTGGGACGAACGGGTATATTTTGACCTGCTGAAACAGTTTTCCCTGCCGTGCGACAAGCAGATCAAACAGTTTTCAAAAGGAATGAAGATGAAGCTGGCTATTTCTGCTGCATTTTCCCATCATTCCAGGCTGTTAATCCTGGACGAAGCCACCAGCGGCTTAGATCCGGGTGTCAGGGATGATATTCTGGATATGTTGCTGGATTTCGTGCAGGACGAGGAGCATTCCATACTGGTATCCTCCCACATTACCAGTGACCTGGAGAAGATTGCCGATTATATCGTATTTATCCATGAAGGGAAAGTAGTTTTTGAGAAAACCAAAGATGAGCTGACCGAGCGGTATGGCATCATCAAGTGCGGTGCGGCGCAGTTTGACGCGCTGGATAAATCCGATATCATTTCGTACCGCAAAATGGACTATGAATGGCAGATACTGGTTTCAGACCGGGAGAGAATGCAGAAAAAGTATCCGAAGGCTCTGGTCGTCCCGGCAACAATTGATGAAATTATGCTGCTTTATGTAAAGGGGGAAAAGTGATGAAAGGTGTTTTGGTGAAAGATCTCTATATTGCCAGGAGCAATATCCTCGTAACTATCGTCAGCCTGGTTGTCTTGGGCTTTGGGTTATCCTTTTTGCTGGAAACCAGCGCACTTCTGGTTTTAGCCCCGGTTGCCGCCACAACAGCCGCCTTTATCAGTATTACCAGTGACGCAGCTTCCAAATGGAATAAAAATGTTATTACCATGCCGGTATCAAGGAACCAGATCATCGGCGAGAAATTTTTGTTTTATATCCTGCTTGCCGCACTGGGATTGCTTACTGCACTGATTCCCTGTGTTGTCCTTGCGTGTTTCGGTATGGATATAACGCTGCATTCTTTATGTCTGTACGGCTCTATCGGGATAAGCGCTACCCTGTTGGCAGGCGGTATCAGTCTGCCGTGCGCATACTTATTTGACCCGGAAAAATCGCAGATTGTCTTTATGATGTCATTTATGGCATCAACAGGGATTATTACGGGGCTTGTACTTCTTATAAATTTAGTTTTATCCGTAAAGGAAAATATCCTTCTGGCGTTTGGCATTGTGCTTATCATTTCTGTTATCTGGTTTTTTATCTCATACCAGATTGCGGTAAAGGTATACCGGAAGCGGGATATTAGTTGATGGGTATACAAAAAGAGTGTGTTAAGGAACAGCCTGTTGCTGACAGTTTTATATATAACGGCAAAATATCATGGCGTTAGTATATCCCCGGAAGACAGCCGTATCAGGGAAAGGGCGCAAAATGGCTTATAAGATATTGATTACTGATGATAATACCCAACTTCTCAAAATGCTGAAAAATATTTTGAAATAAAGATTGCACATATTCTTAGATGCTCAAACAGTACCGAGAATTGGGATTTCAATCTGCACGATATAGTCTTCGATCCGGTCTATGACGGTTTCATTGATCCCTTTTTCATAGGAGTAGCCCGACAACGCCAGCCCCCTGCCATGGGCAAATGCAAGGATTTCCTGATACTGCAGTGGGAGCTGGCTAAAATCCCCTTTGTGGAAAGCACGCAGGTATTTTCCTTTTGGCTGTATATGCAGGCCGCTTCTCTGCTCCAGCCGGGGAATTTCAATGAAAAGATTGGTGTAGTCATCGAAATTTCCCTTAAGTAGGCTGGCGACAGGGATCATGGAGCCGTAGGAGGCGTCATGAAGCCGGCCCAGTCCATATCTGGCTGTTTCAGCGGTGATCAATTCTACTTCTCTTTCAAATGTAACATCTTTGTCGATATCTACTGTTACCAGGCACCGTTCTTCTTTTTCCACAATACAGATTTCAGATAAATCCATAGTCAGAAGGGTATCCATGTCCTGCCGGTGGCTGGATAAGGTTTTTTTGACCGCCTGCAGATGCAGAAGCTGTAAGTCCAGTTCTGCGATTTTTTCATCCAAAAGGCATTTCATGTTTTGGGCAGAACGGTTTTTCATGAAGTCCTGAATCTCCGGGATGGATACGTCCAGCTCCCGGAGCAGGAGGATGGTTTCCAGTATGGAGCTTTGGTGATAATTATAGCAGCGGTATCCATTTTCCGGATGGATGGCAGCAGGTTTGAAGAGACCGATCTCATCATACCACATCAGAGTTTTTTTGTTTATGCCGTGAAGCGCTGCGAATTGCCCGATGGTAAGTAATTTGTTTTTTTTATCCATATTTTTTCTCCCGAAAATAATTTGCGATTCCCTATTGACTGTACTGTTACTGTACGGTTTATTATACTGTATAAATCAATTGGATGCAAGACAGAAAGCGGGATTCTGTTCTTTCTTGCCGTCTGCAGCGCTTTTAACAGGAGGAAAGCTATGGAAAAACAAAACGTATATGAAAAGCCTGTAACATTAGGAAATATCCTGAAGTTTGCCGTACCCACCATTGCCATGACGGTGTTCATGTCTTTTTATACTATGGTTGACGGTCTGTTCGTGTCGAACCTGATTGGCACCAATGCCCTTTCAGCCATCAATCTGACTGCGCCGGTCATACAGCTTGTCACAGCCATTTCTACCATGCTTGCCACGGGAGGAAGCGCTGTTATTATGAAAAAGATGGGGGAAGGAAAGCGTGGGGAGGCGAAGGAGGACTTTACCTTTCTGATTCTGGTGAATGTGCTGGTTGGGGCGTTCATGTGCGTGGCCGGGTATATGGCAATAGGCCGGATATTCGCGGGGATGAATCTCTCGGCGGATGTGGAAAGGTATTGTGTGGAATATTTAAGCCGTTATCTGCTGTTTACGATCCCCATTCTGTTAATGAATAACTTTATCCTGTATATGATAGCCAGTGAGAAAGCAGCCTTATCCCTGGTCTGTTCTGTGGCGGGCGGTGTTTTAAATATGGCACTTGATTATGTATTGATTGCTGTATTTGATATGGGAATCAGCGGTGCGGCGATTGCAACAGGACTTGGATATTCTGTGACAGCGGTTGTGGGCCTGTTTGTTTTCAGCCGAAAAAAGAGTCTGCTGCATTTCAGAAAACCAGTATTCCGCTTTAAAGTCCTTGCAAATGCTGCCACAAATGGGTGTTCCGAGATGGCGACGGCGCTTGTCACCGGGATCATTACTATGATGTTTAACTGGACGATGCTTCATTATGTCGGGGAGGACGGTGTGGCGGCAGTTACCATCATCATGTATGTGCTGATGTTTGCAAGCTCTCTGTATACAGGATATTCCTATGGGGTTGCGCCCATGCTGAGTTTTTATCATGGGGAACAGAACCATGGAAAACTGAAAAAGCTGGTTGGGATCAGCATGAAAGTGATTGCAGGAATCTCTGTGCTTACGGTTGCAGCTTCCTTTCTGTTGACAAGGCCGCTGGTATCTGTCTTCGCCCGGCCGGATAATCCGGTGTATGATCTGGCAGTAACAGGAAACAGGATATGCACGGCAGCATTGTTTTTTATTGGATTTAATATTTTTGCCAGCGGGATGTTTACTGCATTGTCTAATGGGATTGTTTCGGCCGTCCTTGCATTTTCCAGGTCCTTTGTGTTTATGCTGGTTACCATGATGATACTTCCCCTGGTTTTTGGTGTGAACGGTATCTGGCTGGCAACGCCTGTGGCGGAACTGATGGCGCTTGCCCTGTCTGCCTTTATGTTTTTGAAATATAGAAAGAAATATGGATATTAGGGAAAAATAATTCTCTGTAACATTTCGCGGACATTTGCCTGTTATACTATACAAAAAATTCAGCTGTGCCCGTTCGCAAAGACGTCTCCGGCGCTTTCCCGTTGCTGAAGATAACTTTGCCCAGATACGGGCGCTCCCTCAGAACATAGCCTGACAGACCAATTTGAGTGGGCTTGATTTGTCGGTCCGACTGTGTTTTGGCTGAACTTATCATATAAAGATGGAAAAGGAGTATGTGCATGAAAAAGATTTTACTGGTAGAGGACGATGCCCTTTTAAATAAAACGCTGACCTACAACCTGATTTCTGAGGGTTACGATACCGTATCAGCCCTGAATGCAGGCACAGCTGCAGAGTTGCTGACGCAGACGGAATATGACCTGGTACTTTTGGATATCAACCTGCCGGACGGCAGCGGCTATGACCTGTGCAGGCTCATAAAACCGGAGAATCCTGACACGCTGGTGATTTTCCTGACGGCCAATGACCAGGAGAGCGACCAGATCCGGGGGTATGAAGTCGGGGCGGTAGATTATATCACCAAGCCCTTTTCCATTGGTGCGCTGCTGCGGAAAATACGGGCCATGTTCGCCATGCTGGAACACCGGGGGCTGGCAAAAGATTTCTATGATGACGGCAGGCTGTTTTTGGACTTTTCAGAACAGTCCGCCTCGCTGAATGGTAAATCCCTTACCCTTTCCCCTATGGAGTATAAGATGCTGTACCTGTTCTGTAAAAATCCGAAACAGGTCCTGACCAGGCAGCGCCTTTTGGAACGGCTGTGGGATGCGGATGAAAACTATGTGGACGAACACACCCTGACTACCTCCATCAGCCGGATCCGGGGCAAGATTGAGGCAGAAGGTGACACTTACATCAAAACGATTTACGGGATTGGATACCAATGGATGGGAGGCGAGAGAAAATGAGTCTGGGGCGTATCTCTGTAAAAAAGATATTCCTGCTGACATGTGGCGGTATGGCGGCTTCCATGCTGGCCATTTGTGCCGTTCTTTTATGGATGACAGGCGAGATCTGGGTGCTTACCACCGGCGGGCTGCTGATGCTCTGTGCTCTTGCCTGGATGTTCCTTCTGACAGTTGTTTTCAGTAAACGGCTTTCCATATTTACCAGGGAGTTGTGCCAGGCAATGGATCAGATGATAAGCGGAAGCGGAGAGCCTGCGCGTGCCGTGGACAGTGAAACGCTTTTTGCCCGTATCAGCTACCGTCTGTCACGGCTGTACGGCATCATGCAGGAGAACCGGCGGAAGGTGGATGAGGAACGGCAGGAGCTGCAGATGCTGGTATCGGACGTTTCCCATCAGGTGAAGACGCCGGTAAGCAACCTGAAAATGGTGACAGACACGCTGCTTTCAAAGTCTGTCACAGAAGAAGAGCGGCGGGAGTTCCTGCAGGGCATCCGGAACCAGACGGACAAGCTGGAATTTCTTTTCCAGGCTCTTGTGAAGACCTCCCGGTTGGAAACCGGGGCAATCCGGCTGGAAAAGAAAGATGCTCCTCTGATTGATACGCTGGCGATGGCCTTAAGCGGTATTGTATATGCGGCGGAGAAAAAGAATATTTCCGTTACAGTGGACTGCCCGGAGAATCTTTGCCTTTCCCACGACAGCAAATGGACGGCGGAAGCCGTGTTCAATCTGCTGGACAATGCGGTGAAATATACTCCGGCTGGAGGCGCTATCCGGGTCTTTGTAGAACAATGGGAAATGTATGTAAAACTGAGTGTGTCTGATACTGGCAAGGGTATTTCCGAGAGCAATCAGGCCGCTATTTTCCGGCGCTTCTATCGTGAGGAAGAAGTACACGAACAGCAGGGCGTGGGTATTGGCCTGTATCTGACCCGCGAGATCGTAACGCGGCAGGGCGGCTATATCAAAGTGGTTTCGGAGCCGGGCAAGGGTTCGGAATTTTCCATTATGCTCCCTACAAGATAACACATGTCGGACGGCCATTTCTGGCTGTCTGACATAATTTTTTCGCAGTAGTGTGCCGACAAAGCTGCCAGTGGCAGGTTTTCGGCTGAAATGTCCGAGTCTTGTAACATTTCAGCCGTATTTTTTATGCCGCTTCGGACATTTCTGTGACATTTGGATTTTATAATGTCCTTATCAATTAAGAAAAGGAGCATTTGATTATGAATGTATTACAAACAATCGACCTGAAAAAGTATTATGGCAGTGAACCCAACATCACCCGTGCCCTGGATGGCGTCAGCCTGTCAGTAGAACAGGGTGAATTTGTGGCAATCGTCGGAACGTCCGGCAGCGGTAAATCCACCCTGCTTAACATGATGGGCGGGCTGGATACGCCCACGTCCGGCAATGTGATTGTCCGTGGGGATGAGCTGGCAAGAAAGAATGACGAGGAGCTGACCATCTTCCGCCGCCGCAACATCGGCTTTATCTTCCAGAACTATAACCTTGTCCCGATCCTGAATGTGTATGAGAACATTGTCCTGCCTGTGGAGCTGGACGGAGATGTGGCAGACAAGAAGTTCATGGACGACATTGTGGGGATGCTGGCGTTGGAAGATAAACTGCAGAATATGCCGAATAACCTTTCCGGCGGACAGCAGCAGCGTGTTGCCATCGCCCGCGCCCTGATTACCAAACCGGCCATCATCCTGGCCGATGAGCCCACCGGAAATCTGGATTCCAAGACCAGCGCCGATGTACTGGGGCTTTTAAAGCGTACCAGCATGGAGTTTAACCAGACCATTGTTATGATTACCCACAATAACGAGATTGCCCAGCTTGCTGACCGGATCGTAAGGATTGAGGACGGCAGGATCGTGGAGTAAGGAGGTGGCAGACTATGACATGGCCTTTTGAGAATGATACCAGCGCTATCATTAAAAAATTAGCGTCTGCTCAATTAAAGAAAGAGCGTTTGAAAAAAATTTTTACGGTTACTGCAATTTCATTGGCAACATTTTTGATGGCGTCCGTATTGCTCCTGGTTTCTGGGATTATTACAGTGAACCAAAATGGAGGCAATAATATAACGGGGTCTTATCATGCGCTTATTTCCGGCATAGAAAAAGAACAATATCAGAAATTGGCTGATGATGTGCGGGTGGATTTATGCGGATTGATAGCTTCCATTGGCAGTGTAAAATCTGGAAATGACCGCCTTAATATTTCGTATTCCAACAATGATGCACTTACATTAAATGGGCTGTCTGTTGACCAGGGGACAATGCCAGAGAAAGCAAATGAGATCCTGATTGAACAGGAATACTTAATCCGGCAGAAGATAAATGCTAAAATTGGAGATACCATTCGATTGCCAGACCCAAACAACGGCGAAGAAAAATCCTTTCTTATAACAGGATACTTGAAAACAGGGGCGAAAGGCACTGACCGTTCCTTATATGCGGCTATGGTTTCTGAAGAATACTTCTTAGAAATGGATGGATGGGATAACTTTTCACCGGCAGTAATGCTCCGTGCAAATTTAGATGCAAAGACGGACTCTGGGGATGTAAAAAACTTAATATCAGAGATAGCGGCTGATGCAGGCTGTAAGGCGGCTCCTTCTTATAATGAAGCGTATCTGAACCTTAGCCAGCCTTCGGCATTGATGGTTCTGGCGGCTGTTGCCGGGCTGGTTGTTATCGTGATCGCTGGTGTTTTGGTTATATACAACATTTTTTATATTTCCATTATCAATTCCATTAAACAATATGGACAGCTCCGCACAATAGGTATGACAGCAAAACAGATTCAAAGGCTTGTTCTCAGGGAGGGGACTTTGCTGATGCTGCCTGCAATTCCTATTGGGCTGATTGCGGGAATTGCAGTGGCTTATCTTTTAATTCCACATGGATTTGGGTTATGGAATGTGCTATGGATATGCCCGGTTGTTGTTGCGTTGACCTATGCCACTGTACGCCTGTCCATCAAAAAGCCTGCTAAGATAGCCGCGGCCGTTTCACCTATAGAGGCTTCCCGCTATGAACAAAATAATCAACCGAAAGGTAAACACAGGCAGCACAAGCTGACGCCGGGGTCTTTGGCAGTCAACCAGGTTTTGCGTTATAAGAAAAAGAATATACTGACAGCCGCCTCCCTTGTCCTGACAGGCGTCCTGCTGTTAGGTTTATCCTCTGTCCTTTCTTCTATCAATGCAGAAGATATGTCTTTATCCGGATTTGCAAGAGGACAGTTCGTTTTAAAGATCTCGAATCAGGAGCTGATGGAAAATCCTTTGGAGATTTTGCAGGGTTCAAGCCCTTTTACGGAGGAAGTGGAAAAAGAACTCTCGCAATTATCAGGTGTGCAAAAGATCATGAACGATCAGCATCTCCCGGTTTCCTATGATCTGCAGGCCCTGGAATCAGATGCTGAAATTGTAGGATTTGAGAAAGCAGATATGGATTTGCTGCAAAGCTGTCTCTTAAATGGAAACCTATCAGATTATGGGCAAATGGCATCTGAGGATCAGATGGTGATTGGCAGGCCGGGTGACTTTGAGAAGTATTTTGGCATTCATCCGAAAGTCGGCTCGTCTGTAACGCTGAAGATTTTTGATGGGCAGCATACGGAGAACCTGGAATTTGAGATTGCGGCAGTCCTTGACGAAAGTAAAATTGGAAATAATGGTGATAAAATAGATATGCTGTTATTGCCGGTTGATTCCATGCAAAAAATCGCACACAGCAATCTAACATATCAGTATGTGATTCGTGTAGAGGATTCTTTTGAACAGCAGGCAGAAAATGAAATAGACCAGATTGTATCAGATAATCCGCGGCTGAGTGTGGATTCACTTTCTGCTGCGATTGCCCAGAATGAAAACTTCCTGCAGGGGACACAGTTAGCCCTTGCGATAGCCATTGTCTTAATTGGCTGTTTTTCTGTGATGAATCTGTTGAATACAACTTTGACGGGAATTATCGTAAGGCGCAGGGAATTTTCTCTCATGCGTTCCGTGGGAATGTCTCAAAAACAATTATCCGTGATGGTCCATAAAGAGGGACTGATCGTAGTCGGCATGGGACTTGTATTATCTGTGATAATTGGTGGAGGAATTGGATATGTTCTTTGCTCATTTTTGAAAAACAGCCTAATGAACTATTTGAATTATCAATTTCCATTTGGTATTACAATCCTGAATTGTGCGATTATTATTTTATGTAGTGTGCTGATTACAACAGGGGCCTTAAAGCAGCAAAGCAAGTCATCCATGATGGAAGCTCTGCGATAATAGAAGGAGGTGGCAGACCATGACATGGCCTTTTGAAAATGACACCAGTGCCGTTACCCGCAGGTTATCAAATGCCCGTATTGGACAGAACCGTTTCAGGAACCGTCTGATTGGGATCATTATCTTTATGGCTGCGGCCATTATGGCATTTGTTTCTTCTTATGCTTTTAACATTACAAATGAATATGCGGCATCGACTGCATATCAGGGGATTTTCCAGAACCTTTCAAAGGAGAATATCTCTTTGCTGAAAGAAGATTCCCGTATCCAAAATATGGGCATATACCAGTCTGTCGGTATGACAGAGCAGAAGAACGGCATCACAATGGGTATGGTATGTTCTGATGAAACAACTATGCAGCTCTCCAACATCACACTGGTGGAAGGATGTATGCCCCAGGCGGCGGATGAACTGCTTGTGGAAAGGGGATATATAGAAACCTTGAACCTGAAAGCGGGGATTGGTGACACAATATCCCTTCATTACCGCAATCAGGAAAGCCGCCAGTTAGAAACAAACGATTTTCGGATTACAGGTTTTATTCAGACAACCGCTGAGAATGACAGAGACAGGGTTGCGTATAACGCGATTGTCTCACAGGATTTTGTGCGGGAAAACCCTGCCCTTTCTGCCGGACCTGCAGCAGCAATGATTTCTGTCCGTGATACTGCCAAATATACAAATCAGGAACTGAAAGACCTGGTACGGACGATTGGTCTGGACTGCGGAATATCTGCAGACAATATTCAGGTAAATAATTTATACATCGACAGTAATAACATGTCAAAAGAGACGGTACTGACGGTTTTGCTCGTTGGGCTGGTCTTAATCGGTGTATGTTCCCTGGTCGTCTACAATATATTTTATATTTCCGTGATAAATAATGTAACTTCCTTTGGACAACTGCGCACAATTGGCACTACAAAGAAGCAGATCAAACAGATTATTTCAAGGGAGGGAAATTATCTTGCACTTCATTTTATTCCATTTGGGTGTATTGCAGGTGGAATGCTGTCCTTTCTGATAGACCGGAGCGCTTTTTTGCTGTTTCCTGATATTATAACTTCGTTTTTGTCGGGAATCGTTGTATTTGTCTGTGTAAGGCTGTCTATTTTGAAACCGGCGAGGATTGCCATGTCAGTTTCGCCTGTGGAAGCATTCCGTTATAGCGGTTATAGTGGGACAAAAAAGAGGAAGAAGAGCGGGAAGCGCCTTACACCGTTTTCACTTGCAGCAATGAACCTGTCCCGTAACAGGAAGAAAAGCATATTGACCTTTGCTTCGCTGGTCTTGAGCGGAATGCTGTTTGTAGGCATTTCTTCCCTGCTGACTTCCCTTGATCCTGAACAAAGGGCAAAGCAGAGCTTTCCTTATGAGGGAAGCTATGTGGTAGAACTGAACCGGGCGCTGGTCACGCCTACGTTTTCCCTTACGCAGCTGCAGGAAGACAATCTTCTGACAGATGAATTGGAAAGTCATATTTTGTCGATTGAAGGGGTAGATGAAATCATCCGCCAGCAGGAAATATGTGTCAGGATAGATGGAATGGAAACAGCAATCCGGAGTATGAACAGAGAAGATTATAAAGAATTAAAGGACAGAGTAATGGCAGGGGAGCTGCCGGATTGTGACCACACAGGGGAAAACTCCCTTATCATTAACATGGGAAGCCCAGAATTGGAATATCTGCATAAGAACTATGATGTGGGCGATACCGTCACTTTTTCACAGACAGGAGATATTCCGCAAAGCAGCCTTACTTATACAGTATCTGCTGTTATTTTTGACAGAGACAGAGCTGCCAGCTTTATCCTTCCGGCGGGTGAAATGAAACGGATGGTCCCCTATAATGCAAACAGTGCGTTTGTGATTCGGACAAAGACAGACAGTCATGCTGAAATTGAGAGCGAATTACATTCAATGGTTTTGGCAAGCGATACTTTGCGCCTGAAGACATTAAAAGATATGACAATGCAATATAAAAGTGTTTTCAGCACAATTTCCATTGCGGCATATGCACTCTTAGCGGTTATTGTTATGTTCAGTATCATCAACCTGGTCAATACCAGTATGACAAATATCATTTCCAGAAGGAAGGAAATGGGATTGTTCCGGGCAGTTGGTTTAGGCAGCAGACAGCTGTATCATATGATAGGCTTTGAAAATGCATTTCAAACACTTGGCAGTTTTGCCGCCTCCCTTATCTGCGGTCTGGGAATTGGAAAAGCAATTTGCTCTGCTGTGGGGAACGTGCCCGGATTTAGCTTTGTAAATTACACTTTCCCTGCTGTACCGGTTCTCTTATATGTTTTATTGGTTTTTATGCTTCAATTAGCACTTACAAAATGGGCTGGCCTGTATTGTAGAAAAGATAGTGTGGTGGAGCAGCTCCGTGTGACGGAATAGGAGGTGGAGGACATGACATGGCCTTTTGAAAATGACACCGGCGCCATTGTGAAGAAACTGGCGAAGCGGAGCCTTGCCAGCGAGAAACGCCGGAACCTGATGGTGGTGGTCGCCGTCGCCCTGGCAGCGTTTCTGATATGCTTTGCAGCGGTTATATCCGTTTCCATTGCACAGATCCAGCGTAATCAGGTGGCCGACACCTATGAGGCGGTCTTTACCGGCGTGGAGGCGGACCATGTGGCAGTGCTGAAAGACCTGCCGGAGTTTGCCCGCGTGGGCGAATACTATCTGCTGGGGCAGGAGCATTCCATGCAGGGATACAACGCCTCCTATGTGTACTGCGACAGTGACATGATGTATATTGCCCGTAGCCAGATGGAGCTTATAAAAGGAGAACTCCCGACACAGGCGAATGAAGTCGCTGTCAGTGAATATTTTCTCTCCGCTTACGGTTCCAATGCCAAAATCGGTGAGACGGTTCGGTTGGATACCGAGAGCTTTCATGGCGACTATACCGTGACCGGAATCCTGTCTAATGTTGGGGAAAAGGAAGCGAATCTATGTGCCATTGCCGTTTCCAAAGCGGCCTTGACGCAGTGGGCCGGATTTGACCCTGCAGGATACCGTGCCTATGTGCATTTCAAAAATGACAGGCAGTTTAGCCAGGAAACCATGGCTGCCCACTGCCGGGAGATTGCCGCACAGTTTGGTTCTGCGCATGTAGGGATGAACAGCAATTATTTTGCTTCTAACTCAAAGTCTATTGACTTTGTGACTGTTTTCGGTATAGCAGCCCTTGTGCTTGCCGGCGGCTATGTAGTCATCCAGAGTATTTTCCGTATCTCTGTGAACGACAAAATACAAAGCTATGGACAACTCCGTACCATCGGCGCAACACCCAGACAGATCCGGCGCATCGTGAAAAAGGAGAGCGGTCGGCTGGGCGGCATTGGGATCCTGATCGGCATCCTGCTGGGCGTGGGCGGCGGCCTGCTCCTGTTCCCAAAAGGCTTCCATGGAGGGTATTATGGAATAGCTGTGCTTCTGACCGTGGTGGTCTGCTGGGTCATGGTATCAATATCAGTTCACAGACCGGTCAAAATAGCTGCCAATATTTCACCGTTGGAGGCAATGCGTTTTTTCACAGGTCAGGAAAAGGTACACAACAGAAAGAAACACCGGAAACTTAGTCCCGTATCCATGGGATTTGCAAATTTTGGGCGTGACCGCAAAAAGTCAGTGAGTATTGCAGTGTCCCTAAGCCTGGGCGGGATCCTTCTTCTGGTGGTGTCTTCCATGGTTCTGACCCGGTCACCGGAGCAGGCTGCAAGGCTGTTTTTCCCGGACGGGGATTATAAGATCTATCTGTCCTCAGAGCAGCCGGAGGAAGAGATTATGGCTGCAGGCAATCCGCTGGATGAAAACTTAAGGCAGGAGATCCTTTCTGTGGACGGGGTGACGGATGTGCTGGCCACCCGCCGGTCTCTGCACGCAAAATTCAGGGCTTCCGAAAGTGCCGAAGCCGGTATGTGCGACATGCTGACGGACTCAAACCACATGGATATAGAAGCCGCGCTGGTATCCGGCACCATGCCGGCAGATACCCACAGCATCCTGCTGAGTACGGCTTATCAGAAGCGCCATACTGATATGGATGTTGGGGCCACTATTGAGTTGATTCTGGGTCAGGAAACTGTGAAAGTTACCATATCCGGACTGTTCGATGCATCGAAGACGACAAACGGACATGGCGCGCTTGCCATGGATTCCGCAGCCTTGTTCGCACCGGAGGAGTTATTTCATGAGATACATCCTGAAATCGAAAGCTTTGACTACTCCTGGAGCATTGTGAATGATCCCCAAAAAGCAGCGTCTGTGGAAAGCAGCTTGCAGGAGCTGGTATCGGGCCGCAGCAATCTTGGACTGGATACCATAGATGCGCACATCGAATATGAGAAAATGCAGAGCAGCATTATTTTTGGCAGCCTGCAGGCTCTTTCCTGGCTGGTCTTCCTGTTTGGTGTCGTCAATCTGATCAATACGACACTTTCCAACCAGATGTCCAGAAAAAAGGAGAACAGTATTCTGCGTTCCATTGGCCTGACCGGGAAGCAGCTATGCCGGATGAATATCATTGAGGGGATGTGCTATGCATTTTTTGCGGAGCTTACAGTCCTGATTCTGGGGCTGCCGCTTTCCGTAGCAGTCTGTGCGGAAGTAAGTAAAAAATCCTTTGCCGGTACAGTTGTCCCATATCAGTTCCCATTCCTGCAAATGGGGCTGTTCCTCCTTGTGTTGTTTGGCATGGAGGCGATCCTGTCTGTCTGGATGGTTCGCAGGCAGAAAAAGCAATCCCTGGTAGAGCAGATGCGGGCGATGGAGTGATTCCGATGGAGGGATTGATCGGTTTTTATTCAGCATTTCACAGCAACAGATAAACATTTCACAGCAATCAAATTGTTTTGGCATTTCCGACAGGCTATAATAAAAAGTCTGTCTATGGCAGCGGCAAAAGTATATCTTTTGCCGCTGGCGATATCATGAGCGCAAGTGAGTCAACATGCTTGCATGATTGACGAACGGCGAATGCTGATCATGACGAGGAGGTGGTGCATTGATCCGTATTGCAATCTGTGATGATGAAAAACATATGTCTGAGCATATAAGGTCTTTTGTTTCTGATTTCTTTCGTAAAAAGAACCGGGAGATCAGCCTCCGTATGTTTTCCAGCGGCGAAGAGCTGTTAAGCTACAATGGGCAGATCGACATCCTGTTTCTGGATATCCAGATGAAGGATATGGACGGCATGGAGACAGCAAGGAGACTCAGGGCGGATCAGTTCCGGGGCTTTTTAGTCTTTATTACGGTACTGAAAGAGATGGTATTCCAGTCTTTTGAGGTGCAGGCCTACGATTATCTGGTCAAGCCGGTGGATAAAAAACAGTTTGAAAAGACAATGGACCGCCTCTACGCTTCCATGCAGAACGCCAGCGAAGACAGCCTGCTGGTGCAAAAGGGATATGAGGGGCGCATCATCCCAAAGGATGAGATTGTCTTCTGTGAGATCATAGACCGGAAAATATATCTGAACCTGGATTCCGGCGAGGTTGTTGATTATTATGAACGGATTGAAAATCTGGAAACAAAGCTGGATAACCGTTTTTACCGGTGCCACAGGAGCTATCTGATCAATCTGAAACATTTAAAAGGCTATAAAAACGGGACGGCCTGTATGGATAATGGCAAAGAGATTCCCGTATCACGGCTGCGGAGCAAGGAGTTCTCCGGCGTTGTTCTGCAGTATATGAAGAACATTTGAGAATTTTAGATATGGGGGCTGGTAACATGGCTGAGTATTTAGACTTTTTCAATATATATGTGATAGGCCTCATTGAGGGGACCTTTCAGTTTTATTTTTTGGCAAAAATCCTGAAAAAGAAACTTTTGCCCCCGTTTTATTTCCTGTTTGGAGTATGTGCGGTGATTGTCACCCGCTTTCTTTCAGTTGGCACGGTGACCGGCTTCGTGGCGATGGTATTTCTTCTTACGGTATGTGGGATCCTGGTCTGCCATGCGGATTTTAAGTCTTCCCTTCTGTATGCGGCCCTGACAACTGAAATCATGCTGCTCTGCTATGGGATTGTGAAATCTCTGATAGGTCTGTTATACGCATGGCTGCCAAATTTTTTCTATGATACGGCCGGTATTGCGGCCATGCTGGCCAGTGAGGCTGCGTCACTTTTGCTGACAGGGGTTTGCTATTATATGGTGTATCGCTATTTTTCCGACTATACCGCATCGGAAATGCAGCAAATGTTTCTGGTTTTCATTCCGATCCTGATGATCTTTATTATGAGTGAGTACATTAATATGATTTCATTTGATTGCCAGTATATATTATTAGAGGAGGACGGATCTTTCGAGTATCTGTTCAGTCACTGGCAGCTGCTTGTAATGCATCTTTTGGGACTTTTAAGCCTGTTCTGCATTCTGTTTTTTTATAGGAAGCTGCAGCAAAATTTCCGCCTCAGCACTGAAATTTCGTTGCTGGAACAGGAAGAACATTCCCTGAACCAGTATGTGGAGGAAGCGAAGACACGTTACGATGAAACAAAGTCCTTCCGCCATGACATCAGGAACCACATCGCAGTGGTGAAAA
The DNA here is from genome assembly GCF_009917365.1 of Neglectibacter sp. X4. Taxonomy (NCBI): domain Bacteria; kingdom Bacillati; phylum Bacillota; class Clostridia; order Eubacteriales; family Oscillospiraceae; genus Neglectibacter; species Neglectibacter sp. X4. The sequence continues at coordinate 31,113 of NZ_QWLE01000010.1, forward strand.
ATCTTCTGCAGAGCGGGAAACTGGAAGAAGCGGTAAGCTATATGGAAGATATGGACGATATGGCGGAAAAAATGTCATTCCCCTGCAGTACCAATAACCCGGTAGTGGATATTTTGGTGGGAAACAAGCTGGGGATTGCCAAAAGCATGGGGATCGATGTGGACTGTTCCCTCCTTCTGCCATATCCCTGCAGCCTTAAGGACATTGATATCTGCATTATCCTGTCAAATGCACTGGACAATGCGATTCAGGCAGTAAAAAGGTTGGATGCCGGTATGGAAAAATATATCCATGTGTCCGGGCGTATCCAGGGAGATTTCCTTATGATGGAAATTGAAAACAGCTTCCATGGGAAAGGCGCGTTCAAAAAAGGGACAGGCCTGTCAAACGTAAAGAAGGTGGCTGAAAAATATGGCGGCGCCATGAGTATAGAGACACAGGAGAATAAATTTGTCCTCCATGTGCTACTGATCATTTCACAGCACCCAGAAGGTATCCCGCAGCAAATGGATTAACGCGTTACTTTCTACAGCCGAAAAAAGAAAAAGGAAGCTGTCTGTAAGGGCGCCTGCCTGACAATATCAAATTGAAGGAGGAACATGCTTATGGCAATGCAGGTGAATGGAAACTATGAACATTCCAGAACCGACTACGCAGAAAGGGTGAAGGAAAAACAGGCCGCCGAGAGGGCGAAGGAAGCAAAGGAAGCCGAGAAGGCTACAGAGGAGAAAAAATCCGGCAGGCTGTCCGAACCACAGGACGAATACATCAGCAGTGAAAAGTCGGGAAAAAAGCCTACGGGACTGTACCGGGTAGGCCAGGACGAGAACGGCAACCGGAAAATCTTTTTTGATGACCCGAAAGCTGACCATGCAGATGGAAAGGATGACCGTTCCGGGGAAGGCGAAGATGGAAAAGGGCCGAAGGTAAGCGGAGACAATCAGGGAAAGCCGGCGGAGAAATGCGTCACGAATACCGATAAGGTTGACAGGGAAATCAAGAAGCTGAAAGAGAAAAAGCAACAGTTGGAACAGCAGATCCAGTCAGCTTCCGGAGATGAAAAGAAAATCCGGGAACTGGAGAAAAAGCTGGCGCAGATAGAAAACGAGTTAAGCCAGAAAGACAATGACACCTACAGGCGGCAGAATGCTTCTGTATCAGAATAAAAGAGATTTGGATTTTTAGTGTGGTATCAATACCGGGAGATGGTGGCAAATGCGCACTGTTTTCCGGTATTTTTGAAATGGCAGCATCATTCATGACAATACATTACAATAAAATCTTCTTTTAGATTTTATTGTAGAAGACTCGCGAAGCGTAGATTCTATTGTATGGGTTTCTTAAAAGGATTATATCAGGAAAATGCAAAGGAGGGACAATTATGCATACGAAAACAATGGAAGGCCTTGCAGGGGCAAGTATGAATATGAAGTTACTGAATACGCCCTTCCGCGTCTATAAAGACGCAGAGCGGAGAGGCGATACAGCCGTTATGGAGCGAGCAACATATTAACAGCATCAAAAAGTGTACCAGCGTTTAAAGCAGGAAAAGTTGGCGAAGAGAATAAATGGATCACACTTTATGCGTATATGGCGCAATAGTATCAGGAGGTAATCATATGGCGGATATGCTTGTTAAACTATATAATATACCCCATTCACATGATATAGAAAAAAATTTATTGAAAAGTGGCATCAGAATCAAAAAAGCATTAGCGCCTGACAGGAGCAGGATCATTGCTTTCTCCAGGACATGTGCAAAAGATGATTATTTAGATGAGGTTAAGGCCGCTTTTTCTAATAATCCCATTACCTGTTATATTGCAACAAGGGAAAAGGAAATCATCGGTTTCGCATGTTATGAGGCGACAGCCAGGAATTTTTTCGGCCCTATGGCTGTGCTGGAAAGTGAAAGAAAAAAAGGTGTGGGGAAAGCCTTACTGTTAAAGGCGCTGGAATCCATGCGGGAGCTTGGCTATGCGTATGCCATTATTGGATGGCCCACAAAATCCGCTGTTGATTTTTATAAAAAATGCGTAAACGCAATTCTGATTGGTGAAAAATCTTCGGGTGTATATAAACGGATGATTGAGATTGATGAATAAAACGAGCTGTCTTTATAATGGAAAGTTTCACCGATGCATTGAAACAAGGGAATTTAGAGAAAATCAGGGCGTTTCCCAAATCTGACCTGCATAACCATTTTATACTGGGCGGAAGCCGGCAGTATCTGCACAAAATGACAGGCATAAAGATAGAGCCTGTGAAAACTCCCATATTGTCCATGGATGAAATGCATGCATGGAACCGGGAAAACCTTGGAAAAAGATTCGAGACATCAGAAATGAGAAAGCTTCTGATTCGGGCCACCCTCCATCAGGCCAGGGAAGACGGCGTTACCGTGCTGGAGATTGGAGAAGATGTCTGGGGGCTTTCAGAATATTTTCATAATGATATTGACGAATTGATTGAAGCGTTTACCACGGCACAGAGAGAAATTGCACCGGATATGGAATTGCGGCTGCAGATTGGCCTGTCAAGGCATTGTCCTATTGGATATCTGGAAGAGTGTCTTTCACATTTTTGGGGAAACAGGGCTTTTTATTCCATTGATTTGTACGGAGATGAATTGGTGCAGCCCATAGAAAATTTCAAGTCAATTTACCGCAGGGCAAAAAAAGAGGGGCTTCGTTTAAAAGCACATGTCGGCGAGTGGGGATCTGCGGAAGATGTGAGAAGGGCGGTAGAAGAATTGGAGCTACATGAAGTCCAGCATGGCATTTCCGCAATACATGATGAAAGTGTTGTGCGCTTTTTGGCTGATCATCATATCCGTCTTAATATCACCCCAAGCAGCAACATATTGCTTGGCAGGATTCCTGGTATGTCAGACCATCCAATCGGCAGGCTTTACCGCAGCGGCGTGGATGTTACAATCAATTCGGATGATATTCTGATTTTTGACTCGGATGTATCCAAAGAATATTTACGGCTGTATGAATCGGGATGTTTATCGGCAGAAGAATTGGACAGTATCCGTCAAAACGGGCTGACAGTCAGATAATCGGAAGATAGGAGGAAGGAAGGAATGGGAAATGGATTTGTGGGAAAAATTCGGAGTGAGAGAGGGACTTGCCGAGATGTGGCAGGAGCTGGGGATCAGCGCTGGAACGGCCATTGTTGTTTTGATTGCCTTATACTTCGTGATCAAATGGGCGGTCAAAAATGGAATGATGGAAGCTTATAAGAAGATGGAAGAAAAAAGGATGCAGAATAATTTAAAAGCAGATAAAGTGGCCAGTGATTCAAAGGTTGAGGACGAAGATAAAAACAGGAAGATTTCTGAAGAAATATAAAGAGAAATTGGAATTGGAGTACGGAGAAATCTCAAGATGGAAATGCAATTTTTAAAAGGGAAAACAATAGTACATATTATTGTCTATGTTCTGCTGTATTTTGCAGGTGATCTGCTCAGCAGTCTGGCGTTTGATCTACTATTTTCAATGATTGAATTACCGATAAGGGGACTTTATTCTATTTTACGGATATTAGGATGCTTCATTGTTACGTATGTATTGTTTTGGCTGTATACGACAAAGATACTTCACCTCAAAATGAAGGATTTTAGAATTACCTGCTCTATCAGGAAATGGGCTGTTTTATATGCTGCAATTCTTCCTTCTTTTGTCGTGATCTGTTATGTGATTATTGGTAGTCCGATAGTGACAACATCAAATCCAGCTGAAATCGTGATAGCTGTCACATACTCCATCATTGCGGCATTGAAAGCAGGCGTTTTAGAAGAAATGCTGTTTCGTGGATACATTCTGAAACTGCTTGAGACAAAGTGGGGAAAGCCTGTTGCGTTTTTAGTTCCGTCCTTCCTGTTCAGCCTGTTGCACCTTCCTTCCATGGACGAATTCAGCGTTGCAGGCATCCTGCTGCTTATGATCAGCGGAACACTGGTAGGCCTCATGTTTTCACTTGTTACATGGAAAGGAAATTCCATAAGTAACAGCAGCTTGCTTCATGCAATATGGAATTTTATTTTGGTAACGGATATCATGCATATCACAACCGTACAAGGCGTTTATGGAGAGCCTGTTTTTTCGATTATTATTTCCTCTGATAATGTGTTGGTGACTGGGGCGGGATTTGGAGTAGAAGCATCCATAATTTCAATTATCGGATATTTATTTGTCTGTGGCGCTGTGATTCGAATGAAGTCTGACCAGACGTGATTTTGAGGAGCATGACAACAAAGTAATTTCTGAAAAGATATAAAGAAAAATCGGTATTTGGAGAAATTGCCATGTTTATCAAGATAGCAAAAAAATTTAATTGGAAATTGAAAGGCGAACCAACCCGTCTGAATGGCGGTTTTATACACAAGATGTATAAGGTTGACACAGAGCAAGGCGTTTATGCACTTAAACTGCTGAATCCATTTGTTATGCAAAGAGAAACGGCTATGGAAAATTATGCTAAGGCTGAGCAGATAGAAGTTTTATTGGAGCAACAGGATATTCCTATTCTTCCTGCATTATCTTTTGACGGAAGAAAAATGCAGGAAATAGATGGCGAATATTTCTACCTCTTTGATTATTTTCCAGGAAAATCTTTGAGAAGCAATGAGATAACAGAATATCATTGCGGAGAAATAGGAAAGGTACTTGCTAAAATCCATAGTATATACAAGAAATTTGAGAGCAAAAACTTTCCTGAAATGTCCATTGATTGGGAATTCTATCTTGCCAAAATGGAAAAAGTCAATGTGAGGTTGTCTGCAATGCTGAAAGATAGTTTGCTGGTAATCAAAGATAGCCAAAATAAAGGCAATCTGGCAAGAAAGAAACTGCCTCAAATTGTATCTGTCTGCCATAACGATATGGATTGCAAAAATGTTCTCTGGAATGGGAATGATTATCGTATTATTGATTTGGAATGCTTATCTTACAACAATCCGTTTATGGAATTGTTAGAACTGGCATTATGTTGGTCTGGATATGAGGATTGCCAAATTGATTTTAGACTGTTTCAGGCTTTTTTGCAGGGATATAAAAATGCAGGCGGAGATTTGCCCATAGATTGGGAAACACTATATGATTGTAATAACGGCAGATTGGAATGGTTGGAATATAATATTAAGCGTGTGTTAGGTATGGATTGCGGAGATGATGAAAAAGAAATTGGAATAGAACAGATGGAGGAAACTATTCAACACATCATCTATTATTCAGAGATGAAGGAGCAGATAATTGAACATTGCTATATAAATGCTGATTGAATAAGATAGACAACTTCCAGTTTATGGAGAATTTGCCGAGAACGAGAAACTGGAATTTCTGCAAGATTTTCGCACTGCAAGGAGAAATTATGATGGCGAGATACACAAATAAGTTGAAACTCACGTTATGGGTTTCTGCCGTATATGTTTTATCGTTTATATGCTATGTACCTACATTGCTGGAACAAAACGGAATTATCATTCCCAATGGATTATTGTACTTAAAATACTTATATGTGTGTATTCCTGCTATGGCGGCTATTTTTCTGCTGATTTGCGAGAAGAACATCAAGGTGTACTTTACGCAAATGTTTTCAGGGAAAATAACAATCAAATATATTTTAACAGGGATTATAAGTATGGCGGTAGGTATATTTGGTTCTTATTGCTATTCGTTCATCGTGAAAACTGACGTATTTAAAAATACATATTCGACAGTAATATCCCTGTTAACAAGCTGTATATACCTGCTGATAACAGCGTTTGTTGAAGAAATAGCATGGAGAGGATTTCTGCTGGAACAACTTCCTTTTAAGAAAATCAAAAGTGTTCTTTTTGTTGGCGCCGTTTGGGCAGTGTGGCATATACCAATGTGGATAATCAGAAATTCATTGGGCATGGAACATATTGTTTGTTTTTGTATATGGACATTACTTGTTTCCGTTGTTTTGGGAATAACCTATTATCAATGCAGAAATATATTGCTGATTGCCATTATGCACGCAGCTTTTAATATCTGTTATTTAGCGCCAATACAATATAACATTGTTGTATTAGCGACCATAATTTTTGTTGGTACTTTATTGTATAAAAAATCAGGCGAAAAATTTTTCACTTGGTAACTTCCTACTTGTCAGGGAGCTGCATATGAAAAAGAGAATGGTGCTGATTGGAGGGCTGTATAAGGTGCAAAAAGGGCAATCGTGCTTTTGGATCAGGATTTCTACAAACATCTTGGCATGATAAAATCATCGGAAGTCGGCACATGGGTTAAAAATAGCAAATAAAACGCACTCGTGGAGAAATCGGGATTTGTGGGGAAGATTGCAGTATGGAAATAATGGTATATGAAATGAAATATGTAAAAGACGGTATCGGGGAAAATAGTATTTCGTGTATTCCTTTTGAGCAAAAGTCCTTTCAACAATACATGAAAATATATAATGCATGCTTTTATGAAATGCGAAAATCACTTGATATTAAGCCATACAATTTTTTGAGTGATTATGAACAAGTCCGTGAAAAAAGTAAAGATATTTTTTTACTTGTAAGCGGGGAAGAAATTATTGGTTCTGTCGCATGTTATGGAAGTGAGATAGACGATTTGATAGTTAATAAGAAATATCAAAATAAAGGATATGGAAAACAGCTTTTATTATGGGGAATGAACCATATTCGCCAAATTAGCAATGGGCCTATTTTGTTACATGTTGCTAAATGGAATGAAAAAGCTTTAAAACTATACGAAAAAGTCGGATTTAATATTACAAATACTGAGAGAGTGCGTTAAATTCTCATTTGTCGAGAAGTCACATATAAAAAGAAATCAGGATTTTTTGGGAAATTTAATAAAGCTAAGAAGGAGGCAATAGAATATGGAACTTGTAAAACTGACACATGAAAATATTGATCAGGAGCACATCTGCTGTGCGATCTCCAATAACAAGGATATTCAGGTCATGTCCAAAAAGAACTGGTTGAAAGACAGGCTGGACGAAGGGCTTGTATTCTTGAAAGGTAATGTCCGGGGGAAATGCTTCATTGAGTATATCCCTGCGGAATACGCATGGGCACCCGTCGAGGCGGAGGGTTACATGTACATTGACTGTCTGTGGGTATCCGGGCAGTTCAAGGGGCATGGATACTCGAACCTCCTGCTGGATGCGTGTACTCGCGACAGTAAGGCGAAAGGGAAAAAGGGTCTTGTGGTCCTATCCTCCAAAAAGAAAATGGGATTCCTCTCTGACCCAAAGTATATGGAATATAAGGGATTTCAGACAGCGGATACGGCGGAGCCTTATTTTGGGCTGATGTATCTGCCCTTTGAGGAGGACTCTTCCCTTCCCCGTTTCCGGGACAGCGTGGGCAGGCATGAAGATATGACGGGGGGATTTGTGCTGTATTACACAAACCAATGCCCTTTTACGGCAAAGTATGTACCGATACTGGAGGAGATGGCAAAGGCCAGGAATGCAGTGTTTCGGTCCGTACATATCCAGACCAGAGAGGATGCGCAGAATGCCCCTTCGCCCTTTACAACCTTTTCCCTTTTCTATGACGGGCAGCTTGTGACCCATGAAATCCTGTCGGAAAAGAAATTTGATAAAATCTTAGCAGATAAAGGAGTGTGAAAAATGATTCAATTAGTCAGACCATCAGAAGAACGGAAAGAACAGGCAATCAAATTCAGACAGGAATTTTTTGAGCATGGAGAATCCGTCATTAACGGAAGTGAATTATTTGATAAAACAGAGGATTATATAGAATGGTGCAGATCCATAGACGCAAACACGAAAGAGGAAACGGTGAATCCGAATTGGGTCATAACAGACACATTCTTTGCCATTGATGACTAGGATAGAATTGTGGGAATCATTGATTTGAGGCATGAACTGAACGATTTCCTAAAGGACCTCGGCCATTGCGGTTACAGTGTCCGTCCGTCAGAGAGACGAAAAGGTTTTGCTACGGAAATGCTGCGGCAATTATTAGAGGTTGCCAAAAAGGTGGGGATGAACGAACTGTATCTTTCTGTGGAAAGGAAGAATGAACCTTCGGTTAAAACAATCATCCGGAATGGCGGAGTCTATGAGCGCAGCTTTGAAATTGATGGAGAACAGGCGGATATTTACAGGATCGCCCTGTCGGAATAGCCATACTGGTACAACGGATACGGCAGAGCTGCAAGCTGCCTGGGGGAAGAATGATAGGATTAAAAAGAGGAAGCGTGGAGCTTTTATCCCATCAAGAGGAATGGGGTAAAAATGCTGAAAACGTAATTATGGAATTGAAGCAGCTTTTCGGAAATGCTGCTGTTGATATCCAGCATGTCGGAAGCACTGCGATTGCTTCCATTTATGCAAAACCAATTATTGACATTGTGATTGGCCTCCGTAATCTGAATGATATTTCACCTTATAGGAAACTGTTGGAAGAACACGGTTTTGTTTTTCGCGGAGAAGATGTTGCCGGGCAAATACTATTTGTAATGGGTGATTTTGAAAAAGATACGCGCACACATCATATCCATGCAGTCAAATGGAATGGGCCAGAATGGAAGAACTATATCAATTTTCGGGATTACCTGAATTTCCATCCTGATAAGGCCATGCAATACGATGCCTGTAAGAAAAAACTGGCATTACAATTTCCAGATGACCGAAGAAGCTATACGGAAGGCAAGCAGGAATGCATAGAATGCCTGCTGAAAGAAGCATATGTATGGAGACAGCGGCAGTATATATAGAGAAGCAAAGAGATGTCAATAAATTTAAGGAGAACTGCTTATGAAAAAGAAATTGTTCTTAATTATAACAAGTATCGTATTGATTGGAACCGTATGTATTTGGCTTTTGGCAAAAAATAAGCCTGCGGAGCAAATGCCTGTGGATCGCTTAAACGAAGCAGTATCCCATTATACGGATATGAACATAAAAGATGATGAGGCATATTCTTTGAAAATTTCGGACGTACAAATGCTGATGACGACATATGCGCCTGAATATACGGTTTTTGGGGTTTCTTCCGATGCGTATACTGTCCGGCCCGGTCAAATGGATGAGACATTAACAGCAGAAGAACAGGATCTGCCAATCTGTAATTTTGAGTATGCATTGCTTTACGATGAAAAAACAGACAAGTTTTATAATGTGAAATTCGAGGGAAAAGGGAAACCAGTCATCCCCGATTTTATAGAGGCTAAAGAATTAAATACATATGAACTTGAGTTGCCAGACGCAGGGGCAGTAGACAGCCTCACTCTCAAAAAAAATTCTGACATGCCCATCGTGATAAACGGCAAAGATGATATGGCAGGGATTCTGGGTATTTTAGAAGATACAAAACCTACTACAAAGAGCGGCGAAATAGGTACACCCGTCCATGTGGAAAACATTATCAATGTAGACTTTACCAGTGAAGGAAATATGATAGGCAGACTATTTCTATATGAAGATGAGGGGAAATATTTTATTGAGCAGACGAACAATGGAGTATATACGATCTCAAAAGAGGATTATGATTTGATAGATAAATATATTTCCTATATAAATTACGAACCGTAAGCAATGAAGGAGGGAAAAACAATGCGGCATATTTATATTCGTGGAATCATTGGTTTAATCTGGCTGATTGCAGCCATTGTATGCGGGGTATCTGGCAACTTCCCAATGATGGTGATTTATCTGGTATTGGCAGGTGTATTCCTGTACTCCGCCTATGCGACATGGAAAAAAGAGAAGGATGGCAAAGGGGGGAGGTAAGATGGGAGAAACGCTCCTGACGGTTCAAAATTTAAGTGCGTGGTACAGTGAAGAGAAAAGGATACTTTCAGGGTTTTCTTTTTCGCTGGCGGAGCATGAAGTGGCAGGCCTGATCGGGCTGAACGGGGCCGGGAAAACCACATTTCTGAAAGTGATTTCCGGCCTGCTCCCTACGTTCCGTTCAGACGGTATCTGCTTTGGCGGCGCTCCTGTGGATTTCCGGAAGCAGGATTTTAAGCTTTGCCGCTATACGGTGTTTGCCGAGGACAATTCTTTTTCGTATTTTACTTTCCGGGAATACCTGGCCTATGTATGTGCCGTCTATGGGAAAGAGGTTCCGGATGTGTCGGAGCTGGTACAGGGCTTTCACTTTGAAGAATATACAGATACCCTGTTACGGGAGCTGTCAACCGGGAACCGGAAAAAAGCATTTCTGATTACGGCTTTTGCCCTGAAACCCAGACTGCTCTTCCTGGATGAGCCGGTCAACGGTCTGGATTTCCAGAGCACGGAATATCTGTACCAGCAGATTTTGGGCTATAAAGAGTATGGGACTGTGCTGTTTTCTTCCCATATCCTGGAGAGCATTACGCTGACCTCTGACCGGGTTTTTGTCCTAGAAGATGGTAAGATCCGGCAGACTTTTGAAGGCGGGCAGATCAATGCCGCAGATATCCGGGAGGCACTGCATGATGAAAATGACAGGTAAAGCCTTTGCCAAAAAACTGTTTGGGGCAAAATATGAACGGCTCTCACGGACGCTTTTGATTGATGTGATCATATTTTGGGGGCTGTATATCGCAGGCTTTCAGGTGCAGATTGCGGCATCTGTACGAATCCTGATGATAAGCGCCTTTACAGCCGGCGTAATGTGGCAGGCCCTTTTTTCCAAAGATAACGCTGTGGAACTGAAACATATGCTGATGCTGCCGCATCAGCCCCAAAAGTTTGTCTTCCCCTATGTGGCGGCGTTGGGATGCTATACGGTTCTTACAAAGACAGGGCTGCTTCTGGCGGTTCTGTTGGCCGTTTCTGCATGGAAACCCATAGAGATGATAGGAATGGTCATCAGTATGCTTCATGCGGTCCTTATGGCCGCCGCAGCCTATTCCCAGAGAAAATACTGGTATGTGGGCGGGCTCTGGGCTGCTGCCATAGTATCCGTAATTATATTTTGCGGAAGTAGGACATGGTTTGGACTGTTGCTGCTTGCGAATAGTTTCATTGCTATTCTGATTTTATGGAAGGCAGAGGTCTACGCTTTTTATCAGGGGGAGAGTGAGAAACACCATGCGATCCGGCAGAGGAGGAAAGCTTCCCTGTGGCGGTACTTTTTCCGGTATCTGAGCTGCCACAGGAATTATCTGGTCAATACCGCTGTGATGTGGTGCGTAGCCATTGTAATGCCGTATTTTTTAAGAGAAATGGCTGGGCTGTTTGTTGTCCCGGTGGGGTTTGCGATTCTATCCTTAAATACCCCTATTTGTATCCTGCTGTCCTGCGACCGTGACCTGGAGCAGGCAGTCCGTTTCCTGCCTGGACAGAAACGACACTTTTGCATCCCATACTGTCTGTTTATCTTTTCCTGTAATATGGCTGCAGATGTGATATTCCTCTGTAGCTGGCAGATACAAAACGGCGGTGTCACTGTTCCCATGATTGCCGGGGCTGTTTTCTTTGCCCTGCAGAGTGCAGTGCCGTCTGTGCTCATGGAATGGTTTTATCCCATCCGTGGCTGGAAGATTGAAAGCGACCTGTGGCATCATCCCCGGAAATATGTGGTTCCGGTGGTAATGCTGCTGCTTGCAGGAGCTGCCTCGGCCTGGCCGGTACTGCTGTATGTCCTGCTGGCTCTGTTGGCTGTGGAAATTGCAATTTTACTTTTTATATGTCGGAGGCATCCTGAGTGATGGATAAAAAATGAATGAAAAAAAGATATTATATGTAGAAGATGATTTAAGCCTGATTGAAGGCCTGAAATATACACTTGAGAAAAATGGTTTTCTGGTAGATAATGCCCGTACTGTAATGGAAGCATATCAATTCTTCCGGGCAGGCCGGTATGACCTTTTGTTGCTGGATGTCACGTTGCCGGACGGGACAGGCTTTGATATCTGTAAGGAAGTAAGAAAGACCTCTGCTGTCCCGATTATATTCCTGACAGCTTCGGATGAAGAAATCAGCATTGTAAAAGGGCTGGACATGGGCGGGGATGATTACATTACCAAACCCTTTAAATTGGGGGAGGTCCTTTCAAGGATCAACGCATTGCTGCGCCGTTCGGGGCAGCAATTTCATAAGAGTGATACGATTCTGGAATCCGATGGGATCCAGATTGACCTGTCTGAGCGGATCTGCTGGAAAGGGGAAACGGAGATCCCTTTAACATTGGTGGAATATAAGCTGCTCTGCCTGTTTTTGAAGAATCCAGGCCGCATCCTGCCAAGGGAACTGATCTTAGACCGCCTTTGGGATGGGAACGGCAGCTATGTGGATGACAATACCCTTTCCGTCTATATACGCAGGCTGAGGAGGAAGATTGAAGATGACCCGAATTCCCCCACAAAGCTTCTGACGGAAATTGGGTTTGGCTATAAATGGGCCGGGGAGTGATGGAAGATGAAAACAATGGGAAAAGAAATAAGGAGGATGCTGTGCTGCCTGCTTGCTATCTGGCTGGCTGCGGCAGCAGGTTTCACGGTCCTTTTATCCTATATGACGAATGATTACCAGAAAACAATGGTGGAGCATGATTATGGGACGGCAGGGTATCTGGTCAACCATCCGGACACAAATGTGGCAGCCGTGTTTACGAAAGAGAAAACGGACTCTGACCTGGAGGCCGGAAGGCGGATCCTTAAGGAAGCGGGCTACCATGGAAATGCAGATCCCAGACTGATTCCTGCCGTATATGCTTACCGAAAGCATACTGCCGCCTGGTTCGGAGGTATGTTTTTTTGCGTTTTTTTGGCCGTTTTTCTGACAGTCTGGATTTACATCCGGAAACAAAACAAAGCAATAGCAAAGGCAGATGCTGTAATCACCCGGTTCCTTTCAGGGGATACGGGACAGAGGATCGACAGCGAGGAAACCGGGGACTGGTACAGCCTGTTCCACAGGATCAATGAGCTTGCCGCTATCCTCTCTGCCCAGGCAGAACATGAAAAACAGACGCGCGAATTTCTGCAGGATATGATCTCAGATGTTTCCCACCAGTTAAAGACGCCCCTGGCAGCGCTAAAGATGTATGATGAGATTATGGCGCAGGAGGGAACGGACAGGGAGGCCATCCTTGCATTCAGCCAGAAATCCCTGCGGGAAATACGCCGGGTGGAGGATGTGGTTTATACGCTCTTAAAAATAGCCAGGCTGGACGCAGGCACGGTCAGGATGGAAAAGGAGGAGGAAAACATGGAAATGCTCCTTAAGGATGTGACGGAACGCTTTGAGACATTTGCCACTCAGGAAGCGAAAGAAATTGTGTTATCCGGGAGCAGCGATGTTTTCCTTTACTGCGATGCCCTTTGGATGTCGGAAGCTTTGGGGAATGTGGTAAAAAATGCGCTGGAGCATACCGGCAGAGGTGGGAAAGTAGTAATCAGCTGGGAGAGGACGCCCCTTCTTACAAATATTGTGGTGGAAGATAACGGAACAGGAATCCACCAGGAGGATATCCATAATATCTTCAAACGGTTTTACCGGAGCCGTTTTTCCCAGGATACCCATGGAATCGGCCTGGGGCTCCCGCTTGCAAAATCCATTGTGGAAGCCCATCAGGGGACGGTTTCCGTAACCAGCAGGGTCGGCAAAGGCAGCAGATTTATCTTAAGCTTTTTCCATCTTACAAAAGAGTAAGATGGAATTCATGTGAAAGTAAGACCCATCGGGTATGATAATGCCCGAAAGGCAGGTAATGAATATGAATATTCTTGAAGTACAAAATCTATGCAAGACCTATGGAAAAGGGGAAGCGGAAGTCCGGGCACTTGACAATGTTTCCTTCTCCGTGGGCAAAGGGGAATTTATCGCAATCGTAGGCGAATCCGGTTCCGGAAAAAGCACACTTTTAAATGTGGTGGGAGCCTTGGATAACCCGACCTCCGGGAAAGTGCTGATTGATGGGAAGGACATTTTTTCCATGCCCGAAAAGAAGCTTACGGTGTTCCGCCGCCAGAATATCGGGTTTATCTTCCAGTCCTTTAACCTGATCCCGGAATTGAATGTAGAGCAGAACATTACATTCCCTTTGCTTCTGGACTACCAGAAGCCGGACCAGAAGTATGTGGAGGAGCTGCTGGAGATTCTGGGATTAAAGGAGCGCAGGAAGCACCTGCCCAGTGAGCTAAGCGGAGGCCAGCAGCAGAGGGTGGCAATCGGGAGGGCGCTGGCTGCCCGCCCTGCAATCATCATGGCGGACGAGCCAACTGGAAACCTGGACTCTAAAAACAGCCAGGAGGTCATCACCCTTTTAAAATCCATGTCGGCGAAATACAGACAGACAATCCTTATGATCACCCACAATGAGAACCATGCGGATGCAACAGACCGGGTGCTGCGCATGACGGACGGCAGGCTAAGGGATTTGGGGGTGGCAGCGAGATGAAAAGTTATCTTGGGCTGATACCCCAGTATGAAAGGGTACACCGCAAAAACAACCGGATATCCATATTGTGCATTATGCTTTCCGTATGCCTTGTGATGGCGATTTTCAGTATGGCGGATATGGCGATGCGCTCCCAGAAAAATTATTTTATCAAGACCAATGGCGAATACCATGCAGCGCTCCGTGATGTGGATGAGGAGACGGCACAACTGGTATCGGCAAGGGTTGACGTGGCTTTATCAGGATGGGTCTACCAGGGCAGCACGGGGATGTTATCCGGCAAGACCGTCAGCTTTGTAGGGGCAGATGAAAAAACAATGGAATCCCTGACTGAAATGGATATGACGGACGGGGTATACCCTTCCCTGCCGGACGAGGCATTGCTGAATGAAAGCGCCATGGAGCAGTTGGGCCTGTCAATTGGCGATAACATGACGGTCACGGTTCCGGACGGCTCACAAAAACAATACCGGATTACCGGGACCCTTGCGGATATGGGTTCCATACTGAAAGCGGATATCTGCGGGATGGCGCTGAGTGAGGATGGCTTCCTTGCCATTGCAGATGAAAATGCAGCAGACGGAACCACCTACCGTATCCAGTTTAAGGATGGCGCCCATATCCAGGAGGCCATAAAGGAAATCAAGGCTCAGTTTGGCCTTTCTGACGGCCAGATTTCAGAAAATACCGCTTTATTAGGCCTGATGGGACAAAGCGAGAGCAATATCATGCAGGCTCTCTATCTGATTGCGGCAATCCTTGTTTTCCTTGTCCTGATTGCGGGGACGGTGATGATCTCTGCAAGCTTTAACACCAATGTATTGGAGAGGACACAGTTTTATGGGCTGCTGCGCTGCCTTGGGGCATCCAGGAAACAGGTAAAGCATTTTGTAATCCTGCAGGGGCTAAGACAGAGCGCGAAGGGGGTCCCCATCGGTCTGCTGGCAGGCCAGATTGTGACATGGGCTGCCTGTCTGCTGCTGAGGTCCATCAGCGGGGACCGTTTTTCAGAGGTCCCGCTATTTGAATTCAGTATCGTCGGCATACTGGCAGGGGTCGTGGTGGGCTTTCTGATCGTCCTCCTTGCTTCCCTTTCCCCGGCGAAAAAGGCCTCCAGGGTTTCGCCTGTCACGGCAATCAGCGGAAGCTCCCAGCTGACAGAGAATAAACGTGCGGCGAATACGAAGCTGTTTCATGTGGAGACAGGCATGGGCGTGTTCCATGCTTTGTCCGGGAAAAAGAATTTATTCCTGATGACCTGTTCCTTTGCCATCAGCATCATGCTTTTCCTGTCTTTCCAGGTAATGGTTGTCTTTCTGGATCAGGGCATGCCTGCGTTAGCTCCCTGGGCAGGAGATGTATCTGTGACAGCTGCTGCAGGACTGGAGCCTTCTGTAATAAAAGAAATCGCGGGAATGGAAGGTGTGAAACGTGCTTTCGGGAGAATGGAATACAGCGGGCTATCCGTTTCTTCCGATACCGAGAGCGGAACGGCCACGCTGGTTTCTTATGAAGAAAACCAGTTCAAATGGGCAGAAGAGGAACTGAACGAGGGGAATACCGAGTCTGTGCAGGGAGGGGCCGGGGATATCTTAGTCACCTACCGGGACGGCATGCAATGGAAAGCCGGGGACACTGTGACGCTCCAAACACCTTTGGGGGAGAGACAGGTGAGGATTGCGGGAATCCTTTCGTCCACAAATGCGTCAAGTGAGGCCGGAAGCCTTGGATACATCATATGCTCAGAACAGCTGTTTACAGAGAGCATTGGTATGGCAGGCTATACAGCTGTGGATATACAGCTTGCAGGCAGCGGCAGTGACGAGACAGTATCAGCGATACGAAACCTCTTTCCACCAGATAGCTCCATTGCAGATAAACGTCTGTCAAATTCGGAATCCCAGAGTTCCTATTATACAGGAGCAGTGTTCATTTACGGGTTCCTGCTCATCATTGCGCTGATCACCGTGTTCAATATCTTTAACAGTATGAATGCCAGTGTGGCGGCAAGAACACGGCAGTATGGCGTGATGCGTTCTATTGGTATGGGAGCCGGGCAGCTCTATAAGATGATTGCTGCAGAAGCAGTCACCTATGCGGTATTGGGATGTGTCACCGGATGTGTCCTGGGGCTTCCATTAAATAAAATGATGTTCCAGTTCCTGATTGCCGGTAAATGGGGGACCAGCTGGCAGCTTCCGGCTGTATCCCTGCTGCTGATCGTCGTTTTATGTTTCGGCTCTGCGGCGCTGGCGATCAGACGGCCAATCAAAAAAATCGGAAAACTGTCCATTGTGGATACCATAAAACTACAGCAGTGACACATGGATACTGACTAAAAATTTGGAAATGTCCGAGCTTTGTAACAATTCAGGCCTTTTTTAAGCTGATAGGATGAAAGGCTCGGACATTTCTGTGACATTTGCGTTTTACAATGTCCTTACCATAAAGAATGGCATGAGGATTTGAGGCATAACCATCTGGCAATAGAGTGCTAAGAAAAGCCCTCATGTATAAGATGGAGGGATGCGTATAGAGGGAAATTAGAAATCTTCTTCTCCTTATTGCATATCTGGACATTCACCAATATGCAGTTCCCTACAACTGAATAATTGGCAGCCTGTTCAGAAAACATGAATAATCAACAACTCCGGCGCCCGGTATCATACTGAGCGTCGGAGTTGTTTTTATGATTCGGTTACAGAAAGGAATGCCAGCCACTTGGAACCATAAGTATCCATATAAAACCGGTTGCCATACTCATTTTCAACAAAGCGGCCTTTTACCTGGTACCATCCCTGCAATTCCTTTCTTAGAACTGAGTCTGGAGAGATTGGCTCCACCCAGATTTCTTTTTGCCTGTGAACTTCAGAGTGGGAGAGTGGCGGCTCTTTTGGCAGGTCAGATTCAGAAAACGGAGGGGAGGAGATGAATAACTCCCCGATAATATCTGAAAATGGCAGACTGTGGCCATCCGGGAAAGTCAGCAACCGGTCTGCAGCATTTACCAGCAGCCATCCGTATGCAGCGGACCATACCGGCCTGCCATGAAAAGCCGGCAAGGCCTTTGGTGAAATTGGCTGTTTGGGGTCCTGGTTCTGGGTTTCGGAGCGTCCCAACAGGAAATCGGTTGTGACACCGTAAAGGTCAGCCATATTCTCAAGCTTATCTATGGAGGGAGATTTCCGTTCGCCTTCCCAGGCACTAAGGGTCGGCTGGGAAATATTAAGCTTTTCAGCGGCCTCTGTGATTTTTAATTTGTTAATTTGTCTTGCTGTTTTAAATTGCTTTGGCATTCGTTTGCCTCCTATTCAGAAGTATGCAAATTGAGACAGCAGTTTTTGTTGATTGAGGACATTAGAAATGGCATGAGAAATTGCGGTTCGGTTCTCAGTCACCCTCTCAATCACTTTCTCAGCCACCCTGTCATGGTTTAAACATTCTCTGCTGTATACATATTTCTATAAATATCAAGGATTGAATCTTTGCTGCGGGAAATGCCGATGTCTTCTAAACGCATTTCCGTTTCACTCATTTGCTCAATAAATGATTGTATATCTTCGCCAACGGCAGCAGGAACAGTGATTTTAATATCTTCTCTCACAAGCGGGAATAACCGGAAGACATCCAGGCGATGCTTTCTGATGTCACGGGAATTGACATGCATTCCCTGCGCTTTTTTATCTTTGAGATCCAGCCAGGCTTTCATTTTCAGAGGAATGATATGCTCGGCATCCAGGATAGAAACGCCATTTGCCTCGGCTCTGCCGGCCAGCAGGAAATTATAATAATCATCATTAAGCAGGATAGCCGACAGGCTGGATACTTCATCATCTATATGTAACGGCATAAGATGGGTATCAGCATGCAGCTTCACATTGCTTTGCGGCCTGGAGAATAATTCGATCATCTTAGGATAAGATGGGTTGGCAGGCTCTACAAAGCGATAAAACTCAGGTATGCCGTTGCTGCGCTGTCTTGCCTGATATCCACCGGCATCAATGAATTCCCAGAATGCTTTTGCAAAATCGGTTGTAAGAGCCTCAACAATCAGTACCATATCAATATCTACGGTCTGTCTGAAGTCAAGACCTGCATCAGACATAAGCAGGTCGCAGGCAAAACCGCCGATTACTGTATACTGCTCTTTGTATTCGCTGAAATGATTTTTGAAAATGTCGATACCGTTTACCATATATCCCTTACTCCCTATTCTTCGTCTTTGATGGGTAATTGATGCTTTTCCCTTATTTCGTCAAGCCCCATCTGAATGCGCTCATTACTGCTGTTATTGAGACTCAGCAGTAGTGAAATATCATCTACACGGCCGCCATCGGCGAACAGTGTCGGATCATAGCTCCATACTTCGGTTACATATCCGCCAAAATCCTCAAACTCACGCTTGGAGATAATGGCATTGGTCGGAATGCCTGCGCTGTCCTTTTTGCATATTGCTGCCGCACCGTCGTGCTCGTCGGCGCCAACCATTGATATATCGGCCAGCGCCAACAAGCCGCTTTTGGGCCAGCCGGGTTCTGCAGGGGTTTTTATATAGATGTACCTCTCCACCGGAGATTTCAGGCGTGCAAATCCCTTTTTGAGATATTCGGGCTTTTCATAGGCGGGGGTAATCCATTTAATCCTGCCTTCCGCGTGCTGTTCTATCAGCCCACATGCTGCCAGATCATTGATGGCACGGTTACAGGTTGCTTTGGAAAGCTGAAGGTCATTTGCAATTTGCGTAAGGTTGACCTTCCCGGTGTTTTCCAAGTAATAAAGATATAGGAAAACCAGCTGGGTTCCCGGCGCCATTTTATCCGCAACGGGAGCATCTACTTTAAACTTTTCAAAGAAAGAGCATCCCCAAAACGGGAGATATACCTGCTGGGAGGAAGATACAAAGGGTATGTTGTTTTCTATGAGGTTGCGGCGCTGCGGTGCGGTCATTCCCTCAAGATAAAGGGCGCATGGAAACTCGCAGATCTCCTGAAAGTTCTTTAATTGTTTTTTTAAAGTCGGGAGACGCCAGGATGCAGTTCTGGGAGATAACAGGACGCATGGATTGTTGTTCCATATCAGCTGCTGCAGTTTGTACCCGTCCCTGATATATACCGGGGTTTTATCCGGGAAGGAATATTCGGAAACGCCAATGCAGTCTCCAAATACTGTTTTCAAAAAATCCAGCATATTTGTTCTCCTCTCTGAAGCGTTGGTCACGGATTGTTTCATTCGATTTTAAGTATATCACCATATATGAAACTTGTCAAGTATTGATGAAACAGTTAAGACAGACTTTACCAGTATTTCTTTCAAAGGCATCCTGCATAGTATGCACGGAAATGAGTAAAATTATCAGTTAAATATAATAGCAATTATGTTTAACTGAGCGTTTGTGGTTGGCCAAAAATCAGTTCTGAGTTCAACACAATCGGTGCCAAGTCTATGAAAATTAAGTTCAACACAATCAAATCGGGTTGTAATATAAGATTCTCATCCGTGTAATGTAAGTAGGAGGCGATGCTTATGTTGAATGGGTTCAAAGATTATTTATTGGATCTGGGAAAATCAGAAAATACAGCGACAGCATATTTGCGGGACGCAAAATTGTTCATGGCTTGGTGCAGGGACAGTTTTGGGGATGAGCCTAAGCTGCTGCACAGGGCTAATGTTTTGGAATATATTTCTTATATGCGTAATGTGAGAGGATATCATCCGAAGACCGTGAACCATCATCTGTCTTCCTTGCGGAGTTTGAATGAGTATTTGATTACGAACGGCAGGCAAACGGAAACTGCGGTACTGGACAGTGATTTTATGAAAATCCAGATTCAGTATGCCAGTCCCTGCACGGTGGAGAAAAAGGATGTGGAGGCATTCCGCCAGCGACTTCTGGAGAGTGGCAGTAAACGGGATTTTTGCATAGTCACGCTTTATGCTTACTCCGGAATCCGTCGCAGCGAATGTGTGAATCTGAAATTAAGCCAGATTGATCTGACGGCAAAGGAGATTTGTATCGTCGGCAAGGGCGATAAACATCGGTTAGTCTATCTCAATGATAAAACTGTTCACGCTATCCGGGAATACCTGAAGGTGCGGGACTCAGACAGTCCCTATCTGTTTGTCAGCCGCCAGAGCGGGAAACTGAATCCCTCACGGATCAACCAGATATTTAACCAGTATTCGGATGTGATTACGCCAAAGACGCTGCGGCATTATTTTTGTTCCAACGCGCTGGAGAGTGGTTATTCCATCCATGAGATTGCCAACCAGGCAGGACATAGTAATGTCCAGACAACTTTAATTTACAGTAATCCTACCGCAAAGGAGATGAAAGATAAAGCCAACCGGCTGTGAAGGACTATGAAAAAGAAAAGATTATATGCCATACTCATTTTATTTTTTACAGGAATTTTTGCTTTAGGCGCCTTCCAGGTTTATCGGCAGCTTAGCGAGTATGAAGAGGGCGACTCTTCCTATACTGATATAGAGCAGTATGTTTCGATAGAGGAGGAACCTGAAGACGATAGCAATGGCCAGGAGAATGAAAGTCAGTCTGGAGAAAGTGAGTCTGATGTCAGCTGGCCGGCCGTAGATTTTACTGCTCTATCCGGAATCAATCCGGATATTGTTGCGTGGATTTATATTGAGGGCACAGAAATCAATTATCCGGTTGTGCAGGGATCGGATAACCAATATTACTTGAAGCATTTATTCAATGGAAAATGGAACAGCTCCGGATGTATCTTTCTGGACAGCCGGAATACATCGGATTTCTCAGACCGACACAGCATTATCTATGGGCATCATATGAAAAATGGTACCATGTTTTCTGGACTGACGGAATATAAGAAGCAGGAGTTTTATGATGCACACCCGATCGTATTGCTCCTGACGCCGGAAAAGAACATCCGGATTGAAATCTTTGCCGGTTATGTGGCGAGTGTCAGTGACAAAGCTTGGGAAATTGCTCTCGGCTCGGATAAAGAATTTGGAGACTGGCTGGAGGCAGCAGAAGAACGCTCGTATTTTGAAAGCGAAGTTACTTTCGCAGTCACAGACCGCATTGTGACGCTATCCACCTGCAGCTATGAATTCGATAATGCGAGGTTTGTATTGGTTGGAAGAATTACAGAATAGGAAATAGATAAAGCCCTGATATCCGCATTCAATTGTGGAGTATCAGGGCTTTCATTATTCATGCTTTCTGAATAGGATGCCAAATATTCAATTTTATGTTCAAATATTTTGTAAGGAGTTATTTCTTTTTTCTTGCTATCGCCTCTTTCCATTTAGAATCCTATTTGTCTGAATGAATCAGTCTGATTTCATACACAACAGGATAGTAAAATGGTTTTTCCTCATTAAATGCATCTTCCACTGTGACTTTGACAGAACTGCCAGAAGGAATATCTTTTGTGGAGATGCTTTTTCCGTCTGAATCAAGTAACTTTGTATCCTTGCCGATGCCAAGTGAATTGATGGGATCGCCGTAAATCTCCGTGGTACGTTCGACGATGAGGCGGATTTCACCGTTAGACTGTGTGACGGTTTCTTTTACAACCGCCTCAAAGGATCTTTGCGACCATTTTGGAGACTGCGTAAACAAACCAATTGCGCAGGCAGCGATTATAAGCAAAATGCCGCCGAAAATGATAGTCTTTTTTCTCTTCATATCTGCACCTCACGCAACCTGGTGCTTCTTGAAGCCCAGCTTTGCAAGTGGCAGCATAATTGCCGTCAGGACGGCATACAGGATGGCCCTCATGGAAAGGGCGTCAAGAACCAGCCCGCCAATCTGATAGGAAATATATTTACCAATTTCCGGCATGACGGAACGATAAGGCAGCAGGAACAAAGTCAGGTTGTATGCCCCGGTTGCCCCGCTTGGGGTGAGGAACAGCGGGATAAAAAGCACGGGCACGAGTACGACCAGCACAAGGTAAGGGCTTTTCATTTTGGCAGACAGCAGCAGCGTCAGTCCGATCATGGCAAGCAGTACCAGATAAATAACGCCCAAGTTGATCAGGGTCGCCTGCAGGAAGGTAAATGGGTATGGGATTGTGAGTCCTGCAACCTGTAAAGGCAGGTTCCATCCATCTGCCCCGAAAGCCGCAAGGGGCAGACCGAAAGCGACGATAACATGCAGCGTGAATGCAAGGACGCCAAACAGTATAGACGATATAATTTTTGCTGTTACCAGTTTGGTCTTGCCATATTTGCCGGACAGGATGACGGCATCTGTGCCAGCCTGATATTCACCGGAAAAGACAGGCGCTATCACAATGCAGACAGCCAGCAGGGCGAACATCAGCAGTTCAAAGCTGCTCATGATGATTTCCCAGCCTTCGTGATATCCATATTGCAGGGGCGTCTCCACCTTGCTGCTCATATTGCTCCAGTATTCTTTTTGCTCCGTTGAAAGATCCCTGGATGGTGTGTTCAGGAGCGATTCTACTTTTTCATCCCTTGCCTGATAAAAATTAGCCCCGTTTGCCAGATCCAGTTCGGGCAGTTTATTAAAACCGGAATTTTCACCGGGGGAATCATATGCAGAGGCGATTATGCTAAGCTGTTTTTCCCTGGGAGCCACAAAATTCCAGTATGCGTCGCCAATCAGGAATTTTTCGCTGCCGTCATAACCTACATTGTCGGGATTCTCAAAGAGCTTTTGATATTCTGTGATTGTTTTTTCTACATATTCGTCAGTAATCGGTACGGATATATCCTGATACTGGCTTTTTGTATAAGCAATGCCCTCAGACCCTTTGATTACACCATCCTGGTTATAGGTCTGGTACTGCAGGATGGGCAGCCCGAACAGGAATGCCGTTAATAACAGGCTGACCGCCATGACGATAATGGTGGATTTTTTTCGCAGGATTTTTAAGAATTCATATTTAATCAACATAATCATCGCTCCTTTCGCTCTGTGCGTCTTCTCCGAAATGATAAAGGAACAGATCCTCTAAGCTTGGCTCTACAGTAACTGCATCTGCCGCCGGTGCGGTATCGCTCACAATACGCAGCCGGACCATATTGTTTTCGTGGTGTAGGTTTACAACAGAAAAATTCCGGCTGTATTTTGGGACTTCCCGATTGTCAATCAAGATTTCCCAGACCTTCCCTTTGATATGGTCTGTAACTGTTTCCATGGGTTCTCCAAGCAAGAATTGTCCGCTTTTCATCATCAAAATGTAGTCGGCGATATAGGAAACATCCGATACGATGTGCGTGGACAGGATAACAATTTTCTCTTTTGCAAAATCGGATATGAGGTTGCGGAAACGTACCCGCTCCTTGGGATCAAGCCCGGCAGTGGGTTCATCCAGTATCAAAATCGAGGGATGGTTCAGCTCCGCCTGGGCGATGCCCAAACGCTGCTTCATTCCGCCGGAATAGGATTTGACTTTTTTGTTTGCCACATCCTGCAGGTTTACCATATGAAGCAGATGCTCTGTCCGTTGTTTTGCCGTTTTGGCGTCAAGCCCTTTTACCGCCGCCATATACAGCATAAATTCACGGGCTGTAAAATCGGGATAAAAGCCGAAATCCTGTGGCATGTACCCTAAATGGGAATAGTACCTTTCGCCTAATTCTTCAATGCTTTTGCCGTTTAGGCGGATGCTGCCGGAAGAGGGCTTTAAAACACCGCATATCATTCTCATAAGTGTTGTTTTACCGGCGCCGTTTGCTCCCAGCAGTCCGTATACTCCGGGTGAAAGGCTTGCATTTACATGATTCACAGCACACTTTGTTCCGTACTGCTTACATAAGTTTTTTAATTGTAACTGCATACAATAATCCTCCTGATATATTTTACATAGGCATAAAAATAAGGCGGCCTATGCTTAATAGCATAAACCACCCATCTTAGTCTGGACTTTTCCCTATCTTAATTTAATCTTAAGATACCTCTATGTCCAAAAAGCATGGACATGAATAAGGAAACCTTAATTTGCAGCTACTCTATTTTTACATGGAACATGGATGATAAATTCTGTTCCAATACCCAGCTGGCTTTTGACTGTAATCTCACCACCATGAAGTGTTACAATTTGCTCCGCTATGGCAAGCCCCAGTCCGCTTCCTTCTGGCTTTTCTTTTGTATTTGTCCCACGGTAATATCGCTCAAACAGCTTTGATTGTTCTGATTCGCTCAGCCCATTTCCGTTATCACGGACAGATAGCAGAATACTGCCGTTTTTATCCGTGTCAAGTGTAACGCTTACTTTTGTTTCAGCAGGGTTATGGGTGAGAGCGTTCAAAATCAGATTCGTAACGGCGCGCCGAAATAGGGCAGAATCAATATCGGCATACAATTCCGGTACATTACTTTCAAACGCAATATCCCGGTCTGAAAAAGCAGGATCATTGATAATATCAATTACCCATTCTTTGACACAGCGCGTAATACGAATTTTTTGAGGATTGTACGGTATATAGCCGGAATCCAACTGATAAGTCAGTTTTAAATCATTAATCAGGTTTTCGGTATGGTTGATGTTCTTTAGGATAACAGAGGCATATTCCTGTATTGCCTGTTTCTCCTTATCGGAATCGTTGGCCAGCAATTCTGCATAGCCTTTGATCGGGGACAGGGGTGTTTTCAGGTCATGGGTGATATTTGCAATCCATTCCCGGCGCGTTGTTTCTGTTTCTTCGCTTATTTGGTCGGCGCGGTGTATGTCCCTGTCCATTTTGTTCAGGGCACCGTAGATTTCGCTGAACATTCCGTTTTCTTTTAATGGCTGGTAGGTACGGAGGGAGATATTTTTGATGCCCTTTGTAATGCCTGACAATTTCCGTGAGAGCCAAAAACCGTAAACAAGCACGACAATAATAAGGGAGCTTAAAGCAGCAAGAATAATTATTCTTGCTATGGGGGAGAGCCTTGCAACTCTGCCGCCGTTGTAATGTAGCATATACTTTCCTATATCATAAGGAAATCCTATGATATAGCTACAGACTTCATCGGAGCCCTCCAGACTGTTTACAAATACCGTATATCCGTTTTGATAGTCGCTGGAGCTAAGAGCCAGCAGTTCGGAAGCAGAATATTTTAAAGGATACCCGGCAGGTTTGTTATGGGAGAAAATTTCCTGCCCGGATTCATCCACAAACTGGATCCATAAACCATATTCGTCCAGACGGTCAAGTCCGATCTGTTCTATGGAGAGTTCTCCGCCCTCATAGCTTGTCCAGGAAGAAAAATTGTCTGTAAAAGTCTGCGGCCAATGGGCGAGGCTCATCCCTTCCGGTTCCGGGATCGAGAACATATAATAGAACAGGCCGATTGCCGTGATAACACCAATCAATAATGTCATTGACAGGAGCAGGACCATCCGGAAGAACGGGTTGAAATTCTTTTTATTTTTCATAAGGATTTACCAGCTTATAGCCTAAGCCTTTCATTGTGATAAGATATTGCGGTGTGGTAGGGTCGCTTTCCATTTTCTCGCGCAGGTGCCGGATATGGACCATGACCGTATTATCGCAGCCGAAGCTGTCCTCGTTCCAGATCGCTTCATATAAACGCTCGCGGCTGATAACCCGTCCTTTATTTTCCGCTAAGTATTGCAGTATTTCAAATTCCCTGGCAGTCAGTTCCAGGTCCCTGCCGTCTTTGAGCGCCCTGCAGCCATCCGTATCAATCGTCAACGCACCGATTTCTATTGTCTGGTTGCCTGGAGGGTTTCTCTTATATTCCATGCGGCGCAGCTGCGCTTTCACCCTGTAAGCAATTTCTTTGGGGCTGAAAGGCTTGGTAACATAATCGTCGCCGCCCACAGCCAGGCCCAGGATTTTATCTAATTCATCATTTTTGGAGGAAAGGAACAGAATGGGGCAGTGGGAGAACTGCCGGATCTGTTTACATACCTCATAGCCGTCAATATCCGGCAGCATAACATCTAAAATAATGATATCCGGCTGTATTTCTTTGCAGGTGTTTACCGCTTTTATTCCTGTATCAACTTTTATGACGGCAGGAAATCCCTCCATATTCAAAGACTTTCCAAGCAGGTCCAGAATATCCGGCTCGTCGTCCACGACCATAATTTTATATTCATTCATTACAAGTATTCTCCTTGGGGCTGTTTTCTTTGTTTTTTCCGCTTTTTAATCTTCCGTCTGCAGGCTTTTTGGCACTTTTGGGAATCAGCCAGGTGTTTCCCATTTTAACAGCACCGCCGATCCGTCCGGCATTGCAATACTGTAATACCCGCCTGTCCGATATGCCCCATATATCGGCGGCTTCTTTGGTTGTCATGTAATCCATACCGTACCTCTGAAAAAAATATGATATGCTTATTATACTTCGTTTGTCCGAAGAATACAAGTGGAATATGTAAAAGCCCCGATATCCGCATTAAATTGTGGAGTTTCAGGGCTTGTTATGAAACGCAATTTGATTTTTTATCACCTTGCAGGCATCTGAAAGTCTGCAAGAGCCTTATTCAGATAATCGTTAAACGGTTTCATAATGTGAAAAAGATGGGCTGCCTTTGAGAGAAATGCTTCGGCATCCTGCAGCTCTTCATCTTTGAGCGGATATTCCAGATACCAGCTTTTATATTTCAAATATTCTGCCTGTGGATGTTCCTTATCATATCCGGCCGGGACATTTTTAAGTGCAGATCCCTGTACCGAGAAATATTTTTCAAATTCCGGATCATGGATGATGTTTTCAAATTCCCTGCCGTTCCCAACAATATAGTCCCGGACCATTGCCGTTGCATCTTTGAACATATCTGCAAACAGGCCGCCGCCTAAAAAGGACTGGCCGCCGGGCTTTATCATAAGATAATAGCCAACAGGAACCGGCAGCTTTCCCTGTGAGGAAATATGGGCACGGAACGCTGGATGATAAGGCGACTTATCGTGGCTGAACCGGGTATCCCTCACCAGCTTAAAGGTAAGATTTTTTGGTTCATTATGTAGTACGCTGCTGTCAAATTCACCAATCCGGAGGATCAGCGCCCCGACCAATGCTTCAAATTCTGTGTTTGCCGCCTTGTTTTCTGCTTTATGTTCATGGTACCATTCCCGGTTATTGTTTACACTTAAATCGGAAAGGTAATTCAAAATAAGCTGTGTATTCATTTTCCCGTTCCTCCTACGCATTCGTGACAACGGAAAAGGAAGTTCCGTCTAAGAATTTTTGGATAAACTCTTTCAGGCTTGCCGGGGACTGATAGATTTTGCAAAAGGCAAATTCCTGTGAAAGATCATCAATGTTTTCCATAGCCTGTTTTACTTCGAGCATGGTACTTTTGGGGACAGCAGAAGTGAAAGGAAGCTGTGCAGGGTGGATCCTGTGATTTTGGATGGCATAATTGACCCTGTCTGCACAGCGGCACTTTCCGTTTCCATACTCGCCACAGTATTCCTTTAAGAAATCTGCCATTTTTGCACGGATCCTGGAAAGCCGCTTCCGGTAAGCTTCCGGCGTGATCCCCAAAATGTCGCCCGCAATCCGGCTGTCCACTTTGAACATCGTCCCTAATATAAAGATGCACCGGCTTTCAGTATCGAGACACTGCAGCATGACATTCGTGCAGGACAGTTTCAATTCTTCTGCCAAAATAGATTTTTCCACATTCTGCGAAAGATCGGGTACGTCACTGATTTTTCCGTTTTTAATATCATCCCCATAGAATTCAAAGCTAAGGGGATATTTTGCGAACATATGCTTCTGGTAGTTTTTCAGATGGTTCGTGGCAATGCGGAATACCCATGTGGAAAATGTGCTTTCCCCCTTAAAAGAGGACAGGTGCGTCATAATCTTTAACAGAATATCCTGTGTGGCGTCCTCTGCGTCAGGGAAAGTGCCGAGCATTCGCAGGGACAGGTTAAACACCAGGTCCTGTACGCTGAGAATGACAGTTTCCAGAGATTCTTTGTCTCCGGCAGTGGCCTTTCCAATCAAAGTCAACAGTTCTTCGTTCGTTATATTTTTCATGGTTTTTTTACCTCCTATATTTTATTAGACAACGGAAAGGCTGCCGTGTGACAGGGAAAATAAAATTTTTTAAAAGCTTCAAGGGCAGACATTGCCCATGTGAGCGATATCTGCCCTGTTTGGGATGCTTTGTTCCCGACAGTTCTCTGATTGCCTGACAGCGGAAATGGCTGCATTTTAGGCGGCAGCGATTAGTTTCTCCAGCGTTTCAGTGTCGGAAACCATTCAAGCATGGCTTTTCTGGCTTCTTCCTCGCTCATATTGGGATTAGCCGCTGCCATATTCGGTACGCATGCCTCAATCATTTCTTCCATCGTGCCGTTAAAAGTAAACTTACCGTTTT
Organism: Neglectibacter sp. X4; assembly: GCF_009917365.1. Classification (NCBI taxonomy): domain Bacteria; kingdom Bacillati; phylum Bacillota; class Clostridia; order Eubacteriales; family Oscillospiraceae; genus Neglectibacter; species Neglectibacter sp. X4. The sequence continues at coordinate 59,787 of NZ_QWLE01000010.1, forward strand.
CAAAACAATACTTGCAGTATTCTTCATTTTTACTGCCATCGGCATTTGTTCCGTACAGTTCATTCGTATCTCCCATCGGCATACCACAGCACTGACAAAATTTCTGGTTCATTTCATACATTTTCTTTACCTCTTTCTAATGTGTTTAAAGTTTATGTATAGCCCTATTGCTATGGAATTTAGTATATCACACATATCCTGACACCGTTTGTCAAGTTTTATTTTTGTTATAAATTTCCTGTGCCTGTGCAGCTAAAATACCTTTTAAGTATTGGGGTTCTATGATTTCTACCTGCGCCCCAAATGAAAGCAGATAACCAATCAGCCATGGATCAACAGGTATCCTGGCACAGACGGCCAGATCGCCGTTTCTTTTATATTCAATTTCTGTTTCGTCAAATTCATCATAGACACGGTATGCAATTTCTTTTGAAAACAGAAGGACGACCTGGGGGTATTCCTGCTGCGTGTTATTCCCTTCTTCCGGGTATGGCCTTGGAACAAATGTATTCTCTAATAATTCCAATTTTAATATGCGGTTTAGTTTGAATAGGCGAAAATCCTGCTTTTCCTTGCAGAACGCTTTCAAATACCATTCTTTTGATTTATAAGATATTTTTAATGGCTGGATAATTCGTGTGCTTCTTTTACTGTCTGTGCTTTCATAAACAATCCTGGCTTCTTTGCAATGGATGACTGCTGTTTTTAATAGTTCAAATTTCGAGTTATCATAAGCACGTTTTCCCCAACGTGAAAAATCCACTTCAAGCCAGTCTTTTGTATGAACATGGAAAAGCGCTGATAACTTTGACAGCATTTCTGTTCCGCCAGTATAACCTGTGGCAAATATACTTTGTATTGATGTCAAAACTTCCAGTTTTTCATTTTCAGATAATAACGCCCTGTCCAAAACGAAATCCTGCAATAAGAAGATACCGCCATTTCTTCCCGGCTCTGCATAGATTGGGATGCCTGCGCTGCTTAGGGCATCAATATCTCTGTAAATCGTCCTTACGGATACTTCAAACTTATCTGCTAATTCCGGAGCAGTTGCCCGTCCTTTATCGAGTAAATGATAGACAATCTTGAATAATCTGCTTTCCTGCATGGCCAATCCCTCCTTGCTTTGATCATAGAATACCATCAAAACCCTGACATGAAATGTCAATATTTATTATAATCATTTTTCTGCTTATTATCAACTGGGTCGATATAAAGATTGGTTACTGTTCACTCCCCCCTCTAAATCATTGTGAAAAGTGCTGAAAATTATTTTTTTATTTTGTGTATAATCTCACCCAGGAGGAAAAGTTCTGTGAATGACTTTTCTTCCTGGGCTAAAAAAAACACAATTATCCACATAAACAGTATCCCCAGGCTCTGTCCGGGCCCAAAAACATCCATTCCTAAGTCTTATGCTCTCAGCAAAAAAATAGTTATCCACCGTCAAAATGCCAGTCCCACCGTTTGAGCAGATTCGCTTTTTCCTTTTTTTTCTGCTATACTTTTAGCAGAAAGAGAGGATGAAGATATGAAGCCAGACAAAAACAGGGAGCCGGCCGCCATTTGTGGGGAGCTGGTTGCCGCCTTGGAAGCCCAGGTTGAGAAACAGGACCAGATCATCCGCATACAGGAGGAGACAATCCAGGCACTGACAGAACACAATGAGAAACTGATGGCATTCATTGACAGACTTTCCAGGCACTGAAGCAGGAGGGCAGCTTATGGACCGTTCCTTTTCCCGTATCACATTCCTGGAATACCGCCTTAAAGCAGCCGAAGCAGAAGTGTCGGCTTTTAAGTCTGGGAAAAAATATCAGAAGATCCATGAGGTGCACCGGAAGGAAGTAAAGGCTCTGGAGCAGGAGATCCGGCATCAGAAGGAGGAGACAGCCCAGGCCCGCCGGGACATGGCTGCCGCCCGCAACCACTGGTTTGAAGTCTTTGAGGATCTTCAAAAGGAGCACCGGAAGGAAAAAGCCGCCCTCCAAAAGCAGCTCGCGCAGATGGAAAAGCGGGCACTGAAGGCAGAACATGAGCGTGACGAAGCCCTGGACAAGGTAACACAGCAGCGCCATAAGCTCTATGAAGCAGAGACGCAGCTGGAAGAAGAAAAGGGAAAAAACCTCCGTCTGAAGGCCCAGCTGAACCATGGCCATGAGAATTCCTCCATCCCTTCTTCCAAAACCATCCGCCGCAAAAAGATCACAAACAGCAGGGAGAAGACCGGGAAGAAGCCGGGCGGCCAGCCAGGGCACAAAGGGCACTGCCGCAGGAAGCAGGAACCAACCGCAGTTGTATTCCTGGAACCGCCCCGGGAGATCCTGGATGACCCGGATTTCAGGAAGACATCAAAAACCCTGGTAAAACAGCAGGTTGAAGTCCGCCTGGTGCTGGAAGTCACAGAATACCATGCGGATGTCTACTATAATTCAAAAACAGGTGAAAGGTTCCATGCCCCCTTTCCGGAAGGAGTCACAGACGATGTCAATTATGGCGGGAGCATCAAGGCATTTCTCTTCCTTTTGAACAATGACTGCTGTACCTCCATCGATAAGAGCCGCCGTTTCCTGTCCGACCTGACAGACGGGAAACTAAATATTTCCAAAGGGATGGTAAATAAACTCAGCAGAGAGTTTGCTGCAAAGACAGAAGCGGAGCGGAAGAAAGTCTTTACGCAGCTGCTCCTTTCGCCAGTTCTGCACACAGACTGCACCAACGCGCTGCTAAATGGGAAGAGCGCCTACGTCTTTATCTGTGCGTCCCCAGATGGGAAAGCCCTTTATTTTGCCCGCCAGAAAAAGGGGCATAAAGGTGTGGAGGGGACACCAGTGCAGGATTATGACGGGATCATCGTGCAGGACCATGAGGCGACGTTTTACCAATACGGTTCTGACCACCAGGAATGCCTGGCCCATGTCCTGCGGGCACTCAAAGACAGCATGGAAAACGAACCAGACCGGTCCTGGAACAAGGAGATGCACTCCCATATGCAGGAGATGATCCACTACCGGAACAGCCTGGAAGAGGGGGAGGAATGCGATCCGGAGGTGGTCAGCGGATTTGAAGCGAGATACCGCCAGATCCTGCAGAAAGCAAAAGAAGAATATGAGTATCTCCCGCCAAATAAGTATTATAAAAAGGGGCACAATTTATCTATACGGCTGGAGGAATACATGCACAACCACTTCCTGTTCCTATATGACCAGAGAGTGCCAGCCACCAACAATGAAGCCGAAAGGCTTTTGAGAGGCTATAAAAGAAAACAACAGCAGGCCGTGTCATTCCGGAGTTTTGAAAGCATCGAATCACTCTGTCAGTGCATGAGCATGCTTGTTATGATGCGCGAAGAAGAAAGCGTTAACTTATTTGGCAGAGTATCCCAGATCTTTGGATAAAGAAACCGATGGTTCCGACTAAATATAGTCTATACCATCGGTTTCTTTCGGTCAAGCCGACCTCTGAACTGTAACTAAAGATTGGTCTGGAAGAACAAGAAAATGATGTATATCTTGCATTTCGCTAAAAAATCTGCTATACTGTCCATATCAGTTTCAGTAATTGCTTCACAGCGATTATAGTTTACCGGGTTACACAGTGTCTGAGAGTTTACGCTTTCAGGCACTTTTTTTGTTTCTTATGCTTCTTTCTTTAAGAGGCACAGATTGAGAAAAACGGGGAGATATTCCCTGCCATTTCATTCTGAAAATTTCATATTGGCCCTTGGGCAACAAAAGCACTCAGAGAATAAATTCATTCTTTGGGTGCTTTTTTTATATAGATTTGGAGCCGAAAGGTTCCCCTTACTCTTTGTTCCGGGGGCCTTTGGCTTACCCGTATAGATAAATATTTTACGCAAATATGCAGAAAGGAAATGACAGTATGATTCTTTATTTGAGTGCCAGTACCGATTTGGAAGATCTCGTGATTGACTATATTGAGATTAAATTGGTCACTGGCGAAACAGTATCCCTGAATTGGGACGAGAGCGATATCGAACGGTTAGACAACGGTTTTAATGCCCGTTATAAAGGCGTTTATAGCTGTATAGAGGTTAATTACTCCTTTGATTGTGCTGGGGACATGGTATTTTTATTGTCTGTGTTTAGAAAGGCTGATAGCATTTCTTTCTTCACTGATATTTACGGATTTGATATTACAATCTCCCTCGATTATTATACCCATGCTGTGTATAACAAAGGGAGGCTTGTTCGTCCGATTGATTTGGAAGATTAAGACCAGCCCAAAGTAAGAAAAATTATTGCCTAAAAAGGGCGAAATACTGCCCGTAAGGTTGTTGATTCGACTGCAATGTGCTATAATAAAGCCATGTCGATAACTGAAGGAGAGACGAAAATGGCTGTTAGCTATAAGAAACTCTGGCATATCCTGTTGGATAGGGATATGAAGAAGAAAGACTTAGCGGAGCTTGCAGGGCTGACTTCCTACACGATAAAGAAGCTCAGCAGAGATGAAGCTGTTTCTACGGAGGTTGTTGGTAAGATTTGTACTGCGCTGGATTGCCGGGCAGATGATATTATGGAGTTTCATCAAGATTGATAGATGGTAGTAAGGCGATATAAAACCTAAGTGGAGGTATTGGACATGGCAAGGGCAGCAAAACCCAAAAAAGAAGTCAGTATGGAGGAAGCGCTCTGGAAGTCGGCTGATAAACTCCGAGGTTCTGTAGAACCTGCGGAGTATAAGCATGTCGTTCTGAGTTTGTTTTTCCTAAAGTTTGCGAGTGATAAATTTGAGACTCAGAGGGAAAAAATCAAAGCGGCAGGGCAGGAGAAGTTCATTGAAATGGTGGACTTCTATACAAAGGATAATGTGTTTTATCTCCCCCCTGAGTGCCGTTGGGATTATATCATGGAAAATGCTAAACAAGATGATATAGCCCTCAAAATTGACACTGCTCTCTATACTATAGAAAAGTCTAACCCTTCTCTTAAAGGAGCCTTGCCGGATAACTATTACTCACGCCTTCATTTGGACACAGCAAAGCTGGCGTCGCTCCTTGATGAGATTAACAGGATTAACACCAGCGATGAGGAAAACGACATCATTGGTCGTGTTTATGAATACTTCCTCGGAAAGTTTGCTCTTGCGGAGGGGAAAGGCAAGGGCGAGTTCTATACGCCTAAATGTATTGTCAATCTGATTGCTGAAATGATTGAGCCATACGAGGGGATTCTGTATGACCCTTGTTGTGGCTCTGGCGGAATGTTTGTGCAGTCCATTAAGTTCGTGGAAGCGCATCGGGGAAATAAGCGGAATGTTTCCATCTATGGACAGGAATACACCAGCACTACATTCAAGCTGGCAAAAATGAATCTTGCGATTCGTGGTATCTCAGCCAATTTAGGTGAGCAGGCAGCAAACACCTTTACAAATGACCAGCACAAGGATTTGAAAGCAGACTTCATTATGGCGAACCCACCTTTTAATCAGAAAGAATGGCGAGGCGAAGATGAGTTGACCGGCGATCCACGCTGGCGGGGATATGAGGTGCCACCAACAAGTAACGCCAACTATGGTTGGATTCTGAACATCGTTTCTAAGCTATCGCAAAATGGTGTGGCGGGTTTTCTGCTCGCTAACGGAGCGCTGTCTGATGATGGTACAGAGCTGAAAATCAGACAGCAACTTATCGAGAACAATCTTGTAGAAGCTATTGTCATTCTTCCTCGCAGCCTGTTTTATACCACTGACATTAGCGTTACCCTCTGGATTCTCAATAAAAATAAGAAGGCACGAGTGGTTGAGCAGAACGGGCAAGTCAAGCGTTATCGGAACCGAGAGCGTGAAATCCTCTTTATGGACTTGCGGCAGATGGGAAGCCCGTATGAAAAGAAGTATATTGAGCTGACAGAAGAGGATCGGGCAAAAGTAACAGCAACTTATCATAACTGGCAGCAAGTTGGGTACGAAGAGACCTATCAGGACATACCGGAATTTTGCTATTCTGCCTCCTTTGATGAGGTTAAGAAAAAGGGATTTACCCTTGTTCCAAGCCGGTACATAGAGTTCATAAACCGAGACGAGAACATTGATTTTGACACGAAGATGAAAGCTCTGCAAGGAGAACTGAAAGACTTGCTCATTCAGGAAGAGAAGTCAAAGGCAGATCTATTGGCGGTGTTTAAGGAGCTGGGGTATGAAATTGAATTATAAGCGACTTGGACAGTATATTCGAGCAGTCGATGTTAGAAATAGTGATGGGAAGGAAGATAACCTTCTTGGTGTTTCAGTTCAAAAGGTCTTTATGCCATCAATCGCAAATACCGTAGGTACTGATTTCACAAAGTACAAGGTAGTGAAGCGGGGGCAGTTTACTTACATTCCTGATACCTCTCGGAGAGGGGACAAAATAGGGATTGCTCTCCTTGAGGATTATGAAGAGGGGCTTGTAAGCAATGTATATACCGTTTTTGAGATTATAGATGAGAAGCAACTCATACCCCAATATCTCATGCTTTGGTTTTCCAGACCTGAGTTTGACCGTTATGCAAGGTTCAAGTCGCATGGAAGTGTAAGAGAGGTGTTTGACTGGGACGAATTGTGCAAGGTGGAGTTGCCTGTTCCTCCCTATGAGGAACAGCTTGAGATAGTTAATAGCTATCGTGCAATCACAGAGCGAATAGCTCTAAAGAAATGGATAAATGATAATTTAACTGAGACAGTTCAGGCAATATATAGGTCAATGTTTTTAGACGCAAAATATCAGTTCGAGCATAAGCCGCTTTCGGAATTGTGCAGTAAAATAGGTAGTGGAGCAACACCAAAAGGGGGAAAAACGGCTTACTGTGATACTGGAATAACGCTTATTCGTAGTACAAATGTTGTAGACTATGGCTTTATTTATGATGGGCTGGCGCACATAACGAATGAACAGGCGGACGCTTTATCAAATGTGGTTGTTAATTCTGGCGATGTCTTATTCAACATAACTGGCGTGTCTGTTGCACGATGTTGCATGGTTCCCGATGATGTGATTCCAGCAAGAGTCAACCAGCATGTAATGATTATCCGTCCCGTAATGGGCAAAGATATGAGTTACTATATCATGGCTACGCTCTGCCATTCAGAAAACAAATCAAAATTGCTTGGCATAGCGCAGTCTGGTTCAACTCGTGAAGCTATCAATAAACAAGAGATGGAGCAGTTCACTATCCCTGTTCCTTTTGAAACTGCCGTCCATGAGTTCGGCAGAAAAGTTGAGACTTTATTTACAAACATATCGACAAACATCAATGAAATCAGGCAACTACTTGATATGCAGAGACTTTTGCTATCTCGGCTCTCAAGCCGCTAAATTATCATTTATCGAAGGGAGGAACTCTCGTTGTTGGAAAAGGCAAAGCAGAAGTTTGACTCCATGAAGGAGGAAAGGACTAAGAAGAAGGCAGAGAAGAAACGAATGCGGCTTGAAGCTGAGGCAGAGGAGCTTCGCATTATGCAGGAACGGCTTGCTCAGGAGAGAGAAGCCCTTGAGATGGAGAAGAACCGCCTGCTTCAGCTTGACGATAAGGCTCTCATGGTGGAGTTGATATTTGCTGTTCGTGGGTTTCATGAAGAGTTTACCACAATAAAAGATAGGCAGAACGAATTAGAAAATGACCTTGCTGATCTGAACTCTCGTTTAGATTCGCTGGCAGATGATATAGAATCACTGGAATCAAAGGTCTACAGTAGTGGGGACTGATAGCCTTGCTGCGTATGTGTCCGGCATAAACTTCCACCAACGGCGGAAGAAAATCTGAGGGACTGCCGTTGCCTGTCGTTCTCTACAATAAAGGAGATACGACAATGAAAGAGGTTCTGATTACTGAGATAGAGCAGCGTATGTTGCCGTTTCTGAACAATGAGCAGTTAGCGCACCTACAAGATGCACTTGAGTATGTGCTTCATGGCTATGAGATATGTAAGGAGCAGGGGAACAAACAGAAACCGGTTGATGCTGTCAAAGCATTTCTTTCAGCAAAGCGAGTGGAGGGGTGTTCCGAAAAGACCCTGAAATACTACCAGAGTACGATAGAATCTATGATAGCGGGGATTGGAAAGCCGCCACAGCAGATTATGACGGACGAAATAAGGCGGTATCTCACAGACTATCAGACCGAAAGAAACTCAAGCAAAGTTACTATAGACAATATCCGGCGTATCCTTTCGAGCTTCTTTTCGTGGCTGGAGGACGAGGACTACATCGTGAAAAGTCCGGTCAGGCGTATTCATAAGGTCAAGACCGGAAAGGTCGTCAAAGAGGTTTACTCAGATGAGGCGCTGGAACTGATGCGGGATAGTTGCACAACAATTCGAGATCTGGCGCTGATAGATCTTCTGGCTTCATCTGGAATGCGTGTAGGTGAATTGGTAGCGCTAAACCGAGATGACATCAACTTCAACGAGCGGGAATGCGTTGTTTTCGGCAAGGGAGATAAGGAGCGTTTGGTCTACTTTGATGCCAGAACAAAGATACACCTGCAAAATTACCTTGATAGCCGATCTGACGACAATCCTGCGCTCTTTGTTTCACTGTCCATACCACATAAACGCTTGATGATTAGCGGGGTTGAAACGAGGCTTCGAGAGATGGGTAGGCGGCTGAATATATCAAAGGTTCATCCGCACAAGTTTCGGCGCACTTTGGCGACAACCGCTATTGATAAGGGAATGCCTATTGAGCAGGTGCAGCAGCTCTTGGGACACCAGAAGATTGACACCACCATGCACTATGCAATGGTGAAACAGCAGAATGTGAAATCAGCCCACAGGAAATACATTGGATGAGGTGAAATCGTGTACTCAAATTATGAACCGCTGGGAAGAAATATCCGCTTGGTTGATATTCGTAATAAGAATAACATTACCGAGCGGGTGCTTGGAATAAACATTGATAAGTTTTTTATGCCCTCTGTGGCAAATGTGATTGGGACAGATCTAAGCAAGTACAAGCTCTTGAAGAAGGGCTTATTTGCTTGTAATCCCATGCATGTGGGGCGTGATGAGAGACTCCCTGTTGCACTTTATGATGAGAACGAGCCGGGACTTGTCTCTCCAGCGTATTTCATGTTCGAGGTCATGGACGAGGAACATCTCATACCGGAATACCTGATGATGTGGTTTCGGCGTCCAGAGTTTGATAGGCAGTGCTGGCTTAGAACCGATGGCAGTGTGCGTGGTGGTATAACATGGGAGGATTTATGCCGCATGGAGCTTCCTGTGCCGGAGATCGGCATACAAAGGAAAGCTGTGAAAGCATTTCAAACGGTTACAGACCGGATAGAGTTGAAACGCAAGATAAATGATAATTTAGTGGCGTGAGAGCATGGCAACCATAGTGTCTCTAATCTCATTGAGCTTTGATATTTCTGCTTCGTTACACTCAATGGCAGCAAGAAAAGGAATAACCGTGTTGTTAAACGCTACAAGGGTATGCTTGTCGGGGATAGAAAGCTCATATTCCCCTAAAAGTGGTGGATTAGCTTGGGGCTGAGCAGAGCCGCCAGCATTGGTTTGGACAAATTTGAGAAACTCAGCAGAAGTAATCGTCAGGCCCAAGTAGTATTTGTATTCATTATCCAGAGGTCTTATTCTTACAAGAAATGATGCGAATACCGAATCAGGTATTTTTTTACCCATCATCTTGGAATAACCGACGGTAGCACCGGTACGGGCGACTACAACATCACCTTCTGAGAGAACATATTTACTATAATTCTCTTTGCTGATTGGACAATATGGTACGTTGGTCCAGTCAATATAGTTTTGAGCGATGTCTGTAATGCGTAAAAACTTAGGGCCAACAGGTTCGGCTGTGGCTGTTTCGGTATAGCCATACTGCATAATAGAGTAATCTTTTAACTTGCCTGTAGTCGAAGTCTTATTTGCAGTAAATGCCCTTACATACGCTCTCATCTGAGCTTCTAAATTATCATTTTCCATTGTGAAGGAGGGGAAAACGGAATGAGTTTGATACTATGCCCAGAGTGTGGGACAAAAATCTCAGATAAAGCTACGAGTTGCCCGCACTGTGGCTTTGTGAGTGCTGATCCCTCCCGTCCTATAAGTGAACAGGATACTTACGAAATGGTGCCTGCTTTCGGATATGACATAGAAGAATGGAAACCCAACAGAGGACAGCTTAGTATTATGTCTGTCGAGGACAATAAAACTCTTGTCCAATTCTTTGGCAGTTGGCAGAATATTCAACTTAGAGTACCTGCGATTGCAAAGGTAATAAAGTCGATGGCACACAAAGATAATATTCTTGTTGCGGATATGGATTCATATATCAAGGACTTGATAGATAAGGGCATTTACAGGTTTACAATAGACAAAAAGGGAAAGATCCTCCCTACAATTCGTGACTCTGGAGGAATTGTAAAGCAGGTTAGGTTAAAGGAAATGAGCTTCTCTCCAGAATTGGCAGGCTCGCTGAACAATCTAACTACCCATGCGGCGATGGCACAGATTCTTGACGAGATTGAGTATGTTGGAGACGCAATTCGTGGAATACATATCGAACTGCAAAATGATAGGATTGCATTGGCTGAAAGCACAAGGGACAAGCTCTTGCTGGCAGCAAAGATTCAGGACACAACGCTGCGTCAGGTCGCTGTTCTAAATGCTGTGGCATCGGCAACAGATGCAAAGCGTGTTTTAATGAGGAACTTTTCTGAGAATCTCCATTTTATTGAAGAGAACTCAGATAAGTCAGATTTGAAGCTACTAACAGAGGGGAAAAAGGGCAGAGATATACCACGAAAAGCCGAAGATGCTTTTCAGGCACTTGTGGCAATTATCAACTCGGTGCAGGCAGAATGTGAAGGGTACGCTATGCTTGGAGAATTTGAGTCAAGCAAGGAGAGCCTTTTGCAGTTTAAGTCCTTCATAATTGAAAATAAGCTGGACGATAAGGATACGCTTTTACTGCTAAATGAGAACACACCTCAAAGAAAAATGCCGGTGGTTGACGAGTTCATGCAGATATCCAAAAGGATTACCAGTTTTGACGCTGATACGCAGTTGAATGGTCGTAATATTCTTATGATAACGGAGGGCAGTGAAGATGAAGGTGATGAATAGAAAGTTTATCGAAAAAAATGAGAACACCTGCAAAAAGTGCGGAGAGCCTTTAAGGAGTACGAACAGGCGGGGAATCTGCGATAGCTGCCGGAGAAAACGGACAAAAGCGATAAGAGAAACATTAGGAGCGAGTTTCGTAATCGCTCTTGCCGTAATTCCAGGGGTAAAACACCTTGGTGGGAAAAAATAGTTTTTTCGGAGATGAACACAATGCCGAACTTCAATGAACACGCCTTAGAAATGTCCATCATGCAACTCTTTCAGGATGAGGGCTATACATATCTGAGCGGTGAAAAGCTCCACAGGGAACGGAGCGAGGTCTTGCTGACTGAGGACATTCGCAGCTTTCTCCTGAACCGGTATGTGGAAGAAGGGCTTACTCCGAGCGAGGTTGAGAACATCATTCTTATGCTGAAAAGTGTTTCAGGGACTCTCTATGAAGCCAACAAAACTTTTATGAAGATGCTATGTGATGGATTTATCTTTAACAGAGAGGACAGAACGCAAAAGGACATTTTTATTGAGCTGGTTGATTTCAACGAGCCAGACAAAAACACTTTCAAGATTATCAATCAGATGGAGATTGATGGTATCAACAATCAGAAGCGAATACCCGATGGTGTAGTCTACGTAAATGGGCTACCTTTGGTGGTTTTTGAGTTCAAAAGCGCTGTTAAGGAGAATACCACTATCTCAGATGCCTATACTCAGCTCACTGTCCGGTATCGCAGGGATATACCGGAGCTTTTCAAGTACAATGCCTTTGTTGTGATCAGTGATGGTGCTAATAATAAATACGGCTCCTTCTTCTCTCCCTATGATTTCTTCTATGCATGGAGAAAAGTCAACCCAGACGATAGGGAGTTGGACGGGATCGATTCTCTTGTCACGATGGTTCAGGGGCTTTTCCGAACAGATAGGCTTCTTGCGGTTATTAAGGACTTTATATACTTCCCTGATTCCTCTGACAAAGACTTGAAGATTGTTTGTCGTTATCCACAATATTTCGCAGCATCTAAGCTCTTTGACAATATCAAGCTCCATCAGCGTCCAGAAGGGGACGGAAAAGGAGGCACATACTTCGGCGCTACTGGTTGCGGAAAAAGCTATACCATGCTTTTCCTGACCCGTATGCTCATGAAGAGTACATACTTTCATAGTCCTACTATTCTTGTGATTACCGACCGAACCGACCTTGATGACCAGCTCTCTAAGTTGTTTGTTGGCTCCAAGAAGTACATTGGAGATGATACTGTTATAAGCATTGATTCTCGTGAGACGCTTCGCAGGGAGCTTCAGGGGAGAGAAAGCGGAGGCGTTTACCTCACAACAATTCAGAAGTTTACTGAGGATTTAGATCTTCTTACCGACAGGGAAAATGTTATCTGCATTTCTGATGAAGCACATCGGAGCCAGATTAACCTTGACCAGAAAGTGAGAGTGACTGAGGACGGAGTGAGCCGCACCTATGGGTTCGCAAAGTATCTCCACGATTCTCTTCCTAACGCTACCTATGTCGGATTTACCGGAACGCCAATAGATGCCACCATTGAAGTGTTTGGAGCGGTTGTGGACGCATATACCATGACTGAGGCTGTGCAGGACGGAATTACTGTAAATCTCGTTTATGATGGTCGTGCTGCAAGGGTGCTGCTCGATCAGGACAAGGTTCGGGAGATTGAGGAATACTACGACAAGTGCGAAGCGGAGGGCGCAAATGAATATCAGATCGAGGAAAGCCAAAAAGCGGTCGCACACCTTGATATGATTATCGGAGACCCAGATAGACTTCGTGCTGTTGCAGAGGACTTTATAACCCACTATGAAACAAGGGTGGCTGAGGGTGCGACTGTTGCCGGAAAAGCCATGTTCGTTTGTTCAAATCGCACGATTGCTTATCAATTCTACAAAATCGTTACTGAGCTGAGACCGGAATGGACGGAAAGAAAAGTCTGTCCCGATGGTGTAGCTCTGCCAGAAGAGGACAAAAGAGAGTTGAAACCTATCGAGAAGATAAAGATGGTAATGACTCGGAACAAGGACGATGAAGAAGCCCTATATAATATGTTGGGAACAAAGGACGATAGAAAGGAACTCGACCGGCAATTCAAGAATGAAAAGTCTAATTTCAAAATTGCTATCGTAGTGGATATGTGGCTGACGGGCTTCGATGTTCCGGCGCTGGATACGATTTACATTGACAAGCCGATCCAGCAACATACACTTATCCAGACAATCTCCAGAGTGAATAGGGTCTGTGAGGGCAAGGAGAAGGGATTGGTCGTTGATTATATCGGCATAAAGAAAAATATGAACCTTGCCTTGAAGAAGTACACAAACTTTGAGGCTGACGAGTTTGAGGGGATAGAACAATCTGTCACGATTGTAAAAGATCAACTTGAAGTCCTGAGCAGTATATTCTACAAGTTCAACAGTAGCCGATTCTTTGAGGGAACGCCAAAGGAACAGCTTGAGTGTTTGAACAAAGCGGTGGAGTTTGTTCAGCTTTCCGAAGAGATGGAGACTCGCTTTATGGCGGCTGTCAAGCGCATGAAACAAGCCTTCAACCTGTGCAGTTCCAGTGACGCTATATCAGATGAGGAGAGGAACTATATCCACTTCTATTGTGCTGTCCGATCTGTCCTATTTAAGCTGACGAAAGGAGAAGCACCGGATATTTCTCAGATGAACGCTCGTGTTCGTGAGCTACTGGAAGGAGCTATTCAGTCAGATGGGATTGAGGAACTCTTTGAAACAGGAAAGCATATCTCTGTTGACATTTTCAGTGATGAATATATGGACAAAATCAATGCGATTCAGCTTCCTAATACTAAGGTAAAGCTTTTACAGCGTTTGCTTTCTCAGGCGATTAACGAATACAAGAAGGTAAATAAGATAAAGGGTATTGAGTTTGGAGATCGGCTAAGAAGAGTGGTCGATGAGTACAATAATCGCAGGCGTGATGAAGCGTATGCAAACGAAGTTCTTGATGATGTTGCAGAGCAGCTCGCAAAGCTCCTTGAGGAACTAAAAGCCGATAAGAACTCTTTTGAGGAGATGGGGATTTCTTACGAGGAAAAGGCGTTCTATGATATTCTCAAGGCAGTAGCCAAAAAGTATGAGTTTGACAATGAGTACGATGATGAAAAGATGCGGGAGCTGGCAAGGCGAGTAAAGGCGGTTGTAGATGATAAGACCAAGTACACAGATTGCTTTGTGAAAGATGACATCAAAGCGAGCATGAAAGTGGATTTGATTCTACTGCTTGACGAGTTCGGATATCCACCTGTGACAATGGACGATGTATATAAAGAAGTTTTGGAGCAGGCAGAAAACTTCAAGAAATACGCAGAGTAAGGGATACTCAAGTAGACATTCTACAAGAAGAGCCAACATGGGGAGTTGACCCTCATGTTGGCTCTTTGTATTTCAACTTCTAAGTGTGCGGATAAGGTCTTTCAGAAAAGCCTGATCCAAACTCGATATGAGCTGTCTTGCGTTACCCTTGCGGGTGATTTAGGAGGGGTCTCCGTCCTGCAAATATCCGCACAGTTGACTGTATGGATCGTAGCCAGCCTCTTTGATGGATTCCACTATGGAATCGAAAACTTCCTTTGGATTTTCAATCATGGCTTACCGTCTCTCCCTCCGAAAAGTCAAGACTGCAAAAAAGTCTGCCGGATAAGTCAACTATATCGTCAAGAGGTATCTCAGCACCAGACTCCATGATGAGAATACGCTCATACGGTTGTATTTTTCTAATGACTCCTTTGGTCTCGATATAAGAGCCGCCAGCTTTTTTCCCGTCCTCTACAAAATGCAGAATTGTCACAACAGGGTGTTTGCTCAAATTGTTTTGCAACAGATTGAGTTTAGCGTTTAGCGCTTCAATCTCATCTTCTGTCAGGTCTTTTCTTGTGTCGGTTACTCTTGCCGATTCAGCAACAAGACTGTCATAACCGGTGAGGGCTGCAAAAGGTGAGAACTGTGCTGCTCGATTGAGTCGAGACATCTGAGGGCGCTTTTGTGACACATGATGCTCATGGTCTATGATGTCTCCATATTCCGTTCTACCATCACTCATAATGTATCACACCTTTCTTACGCCTTGTGACCGCCAATCTGCTTGTTGCGCTCCATAGCGGTTGCCCCTTCGTGCATATTCAGCCCTTTTATAATGGCGTTTTTCCCGAACTTGTCTCTGATGCCTATGAGTGCTTTTTGAATCTTCAACTCTCGTTCCTGTTCTTCTTTTTCAGCCGCTCTTTGCTGTTCCAAAGCGGCATAATCAGTAAACAAGTCGAGTTGCCTGATCGGGTTATTGCTTGGCTCTGTGTTCGGGATATTCTTTTCAGGCGAGGACAGCGGAACAGGTATGAGTATGCAGACGGTGGTACAGGAAATCAACACAGAGTATGATACCAAGCTGCAAGCTGAAAAAGACGCTGTGACCTATGATGTGCTTGAAATGAGCGGAAGCCGAGCCGTGTGGAAAGATGTGCTTGCTGAATTGCTGAGAGATGAGAATAATTCCCTTTGGTCACAGGTACTTTACGGAATTACGGGCGGAGATGGAGAGATTGTAACCGTTGCACTCTCTCAGGTCGGCAATGTCGGCGGTGAGCCTTATTGGTCGTGGTACGGCTTTAACTCCCGTGTAGAGTGGTGCGCTTGTTTCGTGAGCTGGTGTGCTAATGAGTGCGGATATATTGATACTGGGGTTATCCCGAAATTTGCAGGCTGTGTCAACGGCGTTCAATGGTTTAAGGACAGAGGACAATGGCTTGACGGATCTGCCGAACCTGTTCCCGGTATGATTATTTTCTTTGATTGGGACAGCGACGGAGAATCCGATCATGTGGGTATCGTTGAGAAAATCGAGAACGGTATCGTTTACACCGTGGAGGGTAATTCCGGCGATAGCTGTCGAATCAATCAGTATTCTGTGGGACATTATCAGATACTCGGCTATGGTGCGCCACAGTATTAGCCTAAAAAAGAGGAAACAAAGGACAATTTCTCTGTTTCCTCTTTTATTTTACATAGCCATCGGCAAACTTAGGTCAACTTCAAAGCCACCGTATTCACTATGCTTTATCAACATTTTTCCGCTGTGTGCAAATACGATTTGTTTGACAATGAGCAAGCCTAAGCCGTGCCGTTGTTCAGAGGTGTTTTCGTCGCAAACCATATAATGCGGAGAATGATTGAGTTTTCCAATTTGTTCATCCGTAGCACCGATACCGTCATCGGCAACAACGACAGTACAAATATTATCTTCAGCTATAACACGAACAAAGATACGACAGCCTTGCTCGTTATGATTTATGCTGTTTTGAATGAGATTGCTTACTGCTCGTTTAATTAAGTCTTTATCTATACATACAGGGCAGGAGGTTAAGGTTTCGTCCGTTTCCCATACGATCGTGTACTTTTCATCAATATTCATATTGATGAAATCGACCACTACCTGACGGATAACAGCAATTAGATTTTGCTTTTTAGGGTTAATTGGCTGCATATTATATTCCAATTTGGAGGCAAGATTCAAGTCGTTAATCAGGTTTCTCATTCTCTCACTTTGCCGTACAATAACCGTGGCTTTTTTGCGGTTATCTTCTGATAGCTGCATATCGCTTTCTAACTGTCCGGCATACCCCATTACCATTGATAGCGGTGTGCGTATATCGTGAGATACCCCTGCAATCCAATTTGCTCTTGCGGTTTCTTTTTTTCGGAGCTGTCTGCTTTGCGTTTGCAAAATATCTGAGGTCTTGTTAATGTTTACCGCAAGCTCGGATAAAAGTCCTTTTTCTCGGAGATGGACTTCTTCGTTCGTAGACAAAGCCTGTATTCCGCTGACTATCGGTTTCACGGATTTTAACAGCTTAGAATTGGCAATTACATAGATTATAAAAATTAAGGTTATATTGATTGCTAAAACAGAAAGAACTGTTTTAGGCAAGTTGGCGATTAAATTATAATCCCAACTCGGCCACATATGTTTCCAAAAACTGTCTTTCGGATAACCGAGAACCACAAGCCCGTTTTCTGCCTCTCCTGTAAATGTGGGATACCCGTCAATATAGCCACGGGTAAGGCTCGCTATATCTGAAACGGTATATGACATAGGTACAGTTTCGGGAAGATTATCCGTCTGCCATACAACTTTCATTGTTGCGTTATCAATAAAAATTGCCCATGCATTCGTATTTTGAAGTTCACTCGCTGCTTCTTCGGTCAAAACATATCCATTACTGTCCTGTGACAGATTATCTGCAACCTCTTGTGCAGTTGTCCATGGAGAACCGTTTGGCGATTGATTTAGCGTATATATCACCAATAGAGTGAAGTTTAGAATAATGAGCAGCACCGAGGACAAGAGCATAATACCGACAAAGCGCCGGATTAGTTTTGGCACGCTTTTCATACTATTTGCCCTCCACAATAAGTTTGTATCCAAGTCCCTTAACCGTCATTAAAGAAACAGGCTGGGAGGGATTTGCTTCAATTTTTTCCCGGATACGGCGGATATGTGCCATCAGAGAATTTTCATAGCCGAAAGGATTATCACCCCAAGCTGCTTCACACAGTGCGTCGATCGTAACAATTCTCCCGGCGTTCCGATATAAAGCTGCGAGTATGTCGTGTTCCTTTGCCGTAAGCGCAAGATGTTCTCCGTTCTTTATGACCTCTGCACGCTCAAAGTCGATTTCGCTGTCACGCAGTTTCACAAGGGGATTTTCAGCTTTGTAACTCCTGCGAAGAATGGCACTCACACGGAACAAAAGCTCTTTTGGCAAAAACGGCTTTACCATATAATCGTCTGCACCAAGTCCAAAGCCACGGAATTTATCGTCATCTTCGCCGCGGGCAGTTAAGAACAGCACCGGATAATCAGCCGTTTTTTTCAGCCGTTCCATCAGATTAAACCCATTTCCATCAGGGAGCATTACATCAAGAATCGCAAGTTCAGGCTGATAGGTTTCAGAAACCGTAACCGCTTCAACTACCGTTTTTGCCGTTTTGATATTTTGAAATCCGTCCTCGTTTAAGATAGACACGACCATATCCAAAAGCTCCTGCTCATCATCGACCAGCAAAATGCGTTTTTGTTTCAGGTAATCAAAATCCATAGGTCTGCCTCCTTTCAGGTCTGTTATATTGTTCCTTCATTCAAGTGTTTTCCCGTAATATTCTACATCAATTACCGTCCCATCCGGGTAATATTCCTTACCGGATTTAATATATTCGTTAAATCCATAGTGGATATATATATCTTTGTTCTTCTCGTCGGCAGGCTCTACGCCAAGGGTAGCTTTCGTAAATCCCTTATGCCGCAAATCGTCAATCATAAAATGAAATAATTTTGAAAAATACCCTTTTCCCTGAAATTTGTCAATCGTTCGGAATGCAGACAAGTATACTGTATGATCGCCAACTAAACCAGTGCTGTTTTGCACAACCTTGGGGTGAAGCATCGCAGTTGCTTCGCAAATAATGGTTTCCTCAAGTATCCCATAGTAAGGAATGATATAGCCCTGTTTATATTTTTCTATGTTCTGTTTCTTCCAAACAATCCAATTTTCTTTGTCTTTTCCGCTTTGGGCAATTTCATACTCCCATTTTATGTTCATTTCTTCGAGAGAAGCTATCTTACAAATAAGACATTCAATCATCTATTTTTCTCCATTTCAAATTATCGTTTATCGCTCTAAAAGCAGGAAAATTACAGTTTTAGGCTATATTGCAGGAGATTATAACGATGACCGTCTTTAACATCTATTTTAGCTTCCGAAGAAATGATTGAAAAGCCAAATGATTTTGCCAATCGATTAGAAGCTATGTTTTCATCTCTTGCCGAATAGATAAACTCTTTGGCATCAAATTGTTCTCTGCAATATTGAATCAAACCTTGAAGAATCTGTTTGCCAAATCCTCTTCCCACATAATCCCGTCCCAAACATATTCCGGCTTCCTGATATATGTAAGGTTCGATTTTCTCTACGCCGGCAAACCCAATCGCTTTACCGCTTGATTTTTCATAAATCAAATAGGTGTCATGCTCTTTTTGAAATGCAATCGTTTTTACGATTCTTATTTTAGCGGCTTCTTCGCTGGTGGTAATAGTCCACTCCATATATCTTGCACTTTCCGGCTGTGACCAGACATTGCGGTACATTTCTACCCAGTCAGAAAACTTTGCTTTATCTAAAATAAGGCTTTCTGTTTCAATCATGTTAAAGTGCCTCCGCATTTCTGTATATGTCCCTATTGTTTATTATACCATAGAAATGTGTCATTTTCTAATATGCGATGAAATGTAAGGTAAATGTAAGGACACGAGAAGGTTAGCACAAGGTCGAGCAGTTACAATGTACTTGCGATGATAAGAAAGGAGCAAACACAATGAATATCATTGAAACAAAAAATTTAACGAAATCATATGCAGATTTTACGGCGGTTTCGGGTATCGACCTGCATATTCCGAAAGGTGCTGTCTATGGCTTTCTCGGTCCGAACGGCGCCGGAAAGTCCACTACTATGAAAATGTTTTTGGGGCTTACCAAACCGACAAGCGGCTCGTTTACGATTGACGGAAAAAAGTATCCCGATAACAGGGTGCAAATTCTGAAAGAAATAGGCTCGTTTATTGAAGCTCCCGCTTTTTACGGAAACCTAAGCGGTGAAGAAAATCTCGAAATTATCCGTAAAATATTGGGACTTCCCAAATCCTCCGTAGCGGAAGCTCTTGAAATTGTGGGGCTGACGCAGTATAAGAAACGACTTGCCAAAAAATATTCGCTTGGAATGAAACAAAGGTTAGGTCTTGCAAGCGCTTTGATCGGAAAGCCGCCGATTCTGATTTTAGACGAGCCGACAAACGGACTTGATCCAGTCGGTATCCACGAAATCAGGACGCTGATTCGTTCTTTACCTGAGAAGTTTAATTGTACTGTTTTGGTATCGTCCCATTTGCTGTCCGAAATTGAACTGATGGCTGATACCATAGGTATATTGAATCACGGTCATTTGTTATTTGAGGGAACGCTCGACCAGCTTAAATTCAGCGCAGCGTCACAGGGCTATCCTACGGATAATCTGGAAGATACATTTCTTGCCCTGATAGACGCTGACAACGGACAAAGAGGTGGGGTACGATGAGCGTTTCTTTGGAATGTAAAAAAGCAAAACGAACTGGCTTTTTACCGGCGTTTTTCGGCGGTGGTATTTTAGCCGCAGTTGTTCCTGTTATCAATATGGCTGTCCGTTCGGAAATGTATCTTAATCTGCCGGGAAACCCAATACAAATTTTGCTTGACGCAAATTGGCAGATGATGACAATGCTGAATGTGCTGCTCGTTGTAGCCGGAGCTTGTCTTTTATATCATACTGAATACGCTGACAATGCCATGCAAAAAATGAACTCTTTGCCCATTAGAGAAAGTTCCATTTTCTTAGGCAAAACAGTTTTGACAATCTTTATGAGCCTTTTTGTGCTTGTAATAGAAGCAGGTGCAGTCACATTTTGTACCTATCATTGGTTTGAAATCGGAAATGGTTTTTTCGGTGAACTGTGCAAATACTTCGGGTATTCATTTTTGCTGATGTTACCCTGCATTATTCTGTCACTTCTTATTGCGGAAGCCTGCAAGAATATGTGGGTATCTCTTGGGATCGGCGTAGTATGCGTGTTTACCGCAACTATGTTACCGACAACGAACTTTGCCCTTTCGCTTTTCCCCTTTGCAATACCTTTTCAGGTATTTACGAGTAGCGATGTAACACAGTCCATGCATTATATCTATGCGGTAGCCGCAGAGCTTGTAGTTCTTGCCTTTGCAGAGCTTATATTTATAAAGGTGAGGAGGTCGTTTGAATGAGCTTTTTATCACTTGTTGGCGTGGAATTTAAGAAAATCAAACGCTCGAAGATACTACTGATTCTCTTTGTTGCGACAGTTATCTTATGGATACCGTCCATTTTGAATGCTCAAATGAATTTTGATATGCAGGCAGAGGGAATCTCGCCGGAAAACAATTTCTTTATTCAGGGCTTTATGGGAATGGCTTGGTTTATGTTCCCCGCAAGTATGGTAGTCGGGACAGTTCTTTTAAGCCAAACCGAACGGACGAATAAAGGGATTTTGAAAATGCTTGCCTTACCGATCAGCACAGCGAAACTCTGTATGGCAAAGTTCATTGTTCTACTTGCGCTGGCAGTTCTTCAAATCGGTATGGCAGTCGGTATGTATTATGTAGGCGCAGCAATAGCTTCCAGTACGCAGAACTATAATTTCATTTTGCAGCCGTTGTTTGTTTTTAAGGAGGCAGGCTTGATATTTGCTGCGGCAATTCCAATGCTTGCATTTTTCTGGCTTTTGTCGGTATGTATTCAGACGCCGATTTTTTCTATCGGTATCGGATTGGCTTCGATTGTGCCCTCTGTATTGATGATCAACACAAAAGCGTGGTTTGCTTATCCGATGTCGTATCCGTTCTTTGCGATAACGGCAGAATATGGAAAACTTGCAACAAATCTCGATACAGCACAAGTTGAACTAATACCGTGGATACCTGTTGCCATTGTTATAACAATCTTATGTTTAGGCATTTCCTGCACCCGGTTCGGGCAGGCTGAAAGGAGATAATTATTATGAAAAACAAGATTTTAACCGTTATCAGCACAATTATGCTTTTTGTACCGTGGACAATCTTACCGCTTCGGACTTTCGATTGGGCGTTAGAATCGCCCGTTGCTGAAATTATGATTTCCTGCTATGCAGCGTTTATGATTTTCAGCGGTGTGTTTACAATCATTTCTTATGTTAAGGCAAAAGCTCAAAATAATTTGATGAAAGTCTGCTTGGTTGTAAACAGCCTTTACGCCGTTGCGGGTGTCGCTGTATTTGGAATGATGGTTTTGCCGAAAATTATGTAAGGAGGTCGTGCGGACCATGAAAAGAGCAAAAGTATTTATTTCCCTGTTTTTAGTTTTATGCTTTACTGTTTCTTTTGTGGGTTGTAGTTCCAATCATGACAAAGGCAGCCTAAAAGATAATCTTATCGACGGTTGGGATAGTTGGATTCAGTCTTTCAGCAAATACGCATTGACAAAAGAAAAAGATTTGCAGGGTGAAAAGACAAAAGGCGTAGACGAATACACGGGGACTTATACTGCTACCTATGATGGGTTTAATGGAAAAGAATTTATCTTTGGCGGAACGGCTTTGGATCGTGAAAACGGTAATCATCTGCAAGTAACCTATAAGCTTACCATAGAGGATGGCAGTGCAGAATTGAATTGGATTGCAGGTAACGATGAATATTCGGTTGCGAATGTCAATTCAGAAGATACGAAAGAGTACACCATTTCATCCGGCGATAATTATATTGTTCTCAAAGGTGAAAATTTCAGCGGAAGCCTTGAACTGACGGTCAAAGATGCGGAAAACTAAGAAGTACAGAAAATTTGTAGCATATGCCGTAATGGGTATCGGCGGTATCCTTATAGGGATATTACTGATACCCACAGGCATTTTTGTAATACTTATTTATTGTATTTATAGAATTATGGATCGGATTGTTAGTTGGTGTGATAAATGCAAAAAAAAACTATGATTCAGTAGAAAGCGAGGTTTTATTCTGAAACGAATTTTACTTGTAGATGACGACGAAACAATCAGATATGCCTTATCGGAAACTTTGAAAAATGAATTTGAGGTTTTGGAAGCAGACGGCGTTAATGACGCATTGAAAAAGCTGGAAACGACTTCTGTTGATCTGATTTGTTCTGATTATAATATGCGGGATGGAACAGGCTTAGATTTACTGCATTCTTGCAAAGAAAGGAATATTTCTGTTCCATTTATGCTTATGTCTGCTTACGACTTCAATCAACTTTCAAAAAAAGCGGATTTGTACGGTATAACTTTTTGCGAAAAAACAGATTGTGAGTTTCTCGATAAAATCAGAGCTATGTTATAGGAAAGGAAAAGGAATGAGCTGTTTAGGAAACATAATATGGTTTTTATGCTGCGGTTTATGGCAAGGATTCTTTTGGAGCGTTGCGGGTATATTGTGGAGTATTACGATTATCGGAATTCCAATCGGACGCCAATGTTTCAAATTTGCCGCCCTTGCATTTTTTCCATTCGGAAAGGAAATCAAATATGGTGGAAGTCCCGTGTCTATGGTTGCTAATATATTTTGGATAATTTTGAGCGGTATTCCTTTGGCGTTGTCCTCTTTGCTCAATGGGGTATTGCTGTGTTGTACGATTATCGGTATTCCCTTCGGTCGTCAATGTTTTAAGTTTGTGAAGTTGGCTTTAGCACCGTTTGGTGCAACTGTTAATTGAACTGTCATATCCGGCTCAATCCTTCCGATGGCGTAATGGCGGAAATCAAGAAGAGCCACGCTTGGGAAAAGCCAAAACGCCACGCACTTACAGAACGGCAGCAGGAGTTATTTGTAAATTTTACGGCTCAGTCTCACCAATATAGCCATTGGCTTCCGCTAATAACGACAATGTTGGGAACGGGCTGTCGCATAGGTGAAATTCTTGGCTTGCGCTGGGAGGACTGCGATTTTGAGCAGAATATTATTAGCGTAAACCATACATTGATTTACCGCAAATTTACAGACGAGCCTTGCCATTATGCAGTTACTACGCCAAAGACGAAAGCGGGAGAACGGATTATCCCTATGCTTGCAGATGTAAAGGACGCATTGAAAACGGAATATAAGCAGCAGATTGAGGACGGTTTTAACGAGAGCGTAATCGACGGGTATTCCGGGTTTATATTCAAATCCCGATATAATACGGTCTTATCCCCACACGGCGTAAACAGGGTGCTTGACCGTATTATTAAAGCGTATAACACGCAGGAGGAACAGACGGCAAAAAGAGAGAGAAGAAAACCGGAATTGCTTCCGCACTTTAGCTGCCATAATCTCCGCCATACTTTTTGCACTCGCTTCTGTGAGAATGAGACGAATCTGAAAGTCATTCAGGAGATTATGGGACACGCCGATATTACAACGACGATGGACATATATAATGAAGCGACCAAGGAAAAGAAAATGGAATCCTTTGCTGGGCTTGAAGGAAAAATCAAGATAAGATAAACAGAAGGAGCTTGCCGCAGTAGGCAGGCTCCTTGATTTTTGTGAAAAAATATGCTATACTATACAAGAAATCAGACGGTACGGCGTGTGTGTTGCAGTCATAACCGAGATGTGCTTCATTGCTGGACAATGTAAACACCCCCGGATTTTTACGACAGATTTTACGACAAACCAAATCAGAATACGATGATTTATGAAAGGTTATGCAGAACAATGAAGCCGATTTGGATAAACAAAGTCAGGGAAAAGCAGGATAAATCAGGGGGTATCATTCCTCCCCCGGAAATCCCGACAATGAAGTCATTACCGAACAACAAGGATTAAAAACCCAGTGTTTATGCGGGTTTGCGGACACGAAAAATCGAGAAGCCCTACATCTTTACATCAAACTTACATCAAATGGTGCGTAGATTTGTGCAGAGATGAAAAAATCGCATAATTTTGTATTTAAGACCTTGAGAGGACAACACCTTTCAAGGTCTTTTTTGTGTTGTACGATGTATCCGGTCGCAAACTACAAGTTTTCTTTGATTCCCAATACAATGTAATTGCAAAGGAGGTCGAGGATTGATTATGAATGGTTACTCCGTTTGCGAATCGGAAAGTATGGTGGAAATGCAGCAAGGGACATGAATGGCACACGCTTATTTCCACCCGTTCCGGCGGCAGCAAATGTCCCTATTGCAGCGGAATAATCCTGCTGAAAGGCTTTAATGATTTTGCGACTACCCAGCCGCAGCTTGCAGAGGAATGGTCAGACCGCAATCTTCCGCTTACACCGGATATGATAAATGAAAAATCCCGTAAAAATCTATGGTGGAAATGTGAGACTTGCGGTCACGAATGGAAATCGGTTGTCTATGCCCGGATAAAAGGAACAGTCTGCCCGGTATGCGCTGATCGTGCTGTGCTTCCCGGCTATAATGATTTAGAGACAACAGACGCACATCTGCTTGATGAATGGGACTATGAGAAAAACAAAGACATTACTCCTGCTGCGGTTTCAAGAAATTCAATGAAAAGCGTATGGTGGAAATGCTCTCTCGGTCATTCGTGGAAAGCAAAGATTTATGAGCGTACCGTAGAAGAAAAGGGCTGTCCGATATGTGAGCAGGAATATCGCAGCGTATTTCCACAGTTAGCGGTAAGCTATTATGCCGGGAAAAAGGGATTGCAAGTGCGTCTTAATACGGATACGGAAATCGGACTCCCTCTTGAAACCTACATTGTAAATGAGGGACTGGCGATTGAATCGAAAAACTTATCAGAGGAAAAGGAACGGCTGAAAGCCTATATATGCCGTAAGCAGGGCATAAAACTTCTGAAGATTCCCTACAAGGCAAACGAGGGAGAAATTGAATATATCCGTAAAATAAAGAAAGCCTATCAGAGCGTACATATCTTTATAGCTTCCGATGATGAGAAGGACGCAGCTATTATCAGAAAGCGGTTTCAGGAATGGAGAAAGCAAATATATCAGTCTACGGAGGTGGAGTAAATGAAAGAAGCAAAATATCATCTGTATCTTAATGACAGCGAATACAGCAGGCGGGTGAAAGAATCCGTCAGGTCAGCCGGTAAGAAGTCTATCAAGACAACCCAGCGAGCTACCGCAAAAACGGCTAAGAAATCCGTCAAGACCGCAGAGCGGACAGCGAAAACAACGGTCAAGACTACGAAGGAAGCTGCGAAAGCAACGGAGCGGGAGGCTAAGGTAGCCGCCAAGTCTGCCCAGAAAGCGGCTCAGGCTGCAAAAGCTGCGGCAAAGGCTGCTGCCGAGGGGCTGAAAGCTGCTATCAAGGTGACGATTGCAGCGATAAAAGCAATCATTGCGGCGACGAAAGCGCTGATAACTGCCATTGCAGCCGGTGGATGGGTGGCTGTCATCGTGATTGTGATTATCTGTCTGGTGGGACTTGTGGCAAGCTCTATTTTCGGAATCTTCTTTTCGGGAGAGGACTCAGGCACAGGTATGACGATGCAGACTGCTGTGCAGGAAATCAATGCGGACTATGATGCCCGACTTGAAGCCGAGAAAAATGCTGTATTGTCTGCTTGGAGGGCGCTGTCATTGTTTTGGCGTGTATCATCTTTTCACTCTTTGCCGCTTCGCCGCCCGTTGTCAATCCTGATGCTGTGGCGGTAACACAGGTGTGGGCATATATCGGAGAGCTGCTCTTTAATATGCTTGTGCTTGTCGGCAGCGTGAAAATGAGCGACAGGATTATCCGTGAGATGATGGGGCTTTGATTGTGACATTTTTGCAAATTTTAGAGACGCTGTTGCATTTTACGATGAATTAGGGTATAATAATTACAGCAGATTTGAAAGGAGCGAATGTTATGCCAAATATAAAGCCTGTGTCTGATTTGAGAAACTATACGGAGGTACTGCGGGACATTGCGGTTGGAGAGCCTGTATTCCTGACAAAAAACGGCAGGGGCAGATATGCCATTGTCGATATGGAGGAATACGAAAAAACAAAGGCTGTGATTAAGCTGATGGGCGAGCTTTCCAAAGGAGAACAGTCCGCAAAGGAAAAAGGCTGGACGGATATTGCCGATGTTGAGAAAATGTTAGGTATTGCCAATGGCTGAGATAAAATTTTCACCGGAAGCAATCACAGACTTACAGCAGACAAAAGCATATATCACAGAGGAGCTTTGCAATGAGCAGGCGGCAGTAGCTACGCTTGCCAAGATTACAAAGAGAATCCGGCAGCTTTCTGACTTTCCTGAAATCGGCGCTCCACTTTCCTCTATCGTGGACTTTGAAACGGACTACCGATTTTTGGTCTGCGGCAATTATACGGCGTTCTACCGAATCGAAAATCAGACAGTAAATATTATCCGTGTGCTTTACGGACGGAGAAACTTTATGCAAATCCTGTTCGGAGAGCCGAGCGACAACTAAATACAACTCAAAAGAAACGAATCGTCATCTGAAAAGGGTGGCGATTTTTTTATGCCAATAGAAAGGAGCTTTTCATGGAAGTAAAAATTAACCGTGAAATCAGAAATTACACGGAAGCGATGTTTTTCGGACTGTCTCTCAGGCAGTTCATTTTTTCTGTCTGTGCCTGTGCGGTGGCAGTAGGATTATATTTCCTGCTGAAACCCTATGTCGGCACGGAAACCGTATCGTGGATGTGCATTTTGGGAGCCGCCCCGTTTGCGGCTCTCGGCTTTATCAAATACAACGGAATGACCGCAGAGAAATTCATCTCAGGTCGGTAATATGGGTGGAGAACCGTACTGGAGTTGGTACGGCTTTAACTCCCGTGTGGAATGGTGCGCTTGTTTTGTGTCGTGGTGCGCTAACGAGTGCGGGTATATTGATACTGGGGTTATACCCAAATTTGCAGGCTGCGTCAATGGCGCACAATGGTTTAAGGACAGAGGACAATGGCAGGACGGATCTGCCGAACCAGTTCCCGGCATGATTATTTTCTTTGATTGGGAAGGTGACGGTGAAACCGATCATGTGGGAATTGTGGAAAAAGTCGAAAACGGAACAGTCTATACCGTAGAAGGCAATTCCGGCGATAGCTGCCGTGTGAATCAATATTCTGTGGGACATTATCAGATTTACGGGTATGGTGTGCCGCAGTATTAAAAGTAGCCGCCTGAAAAGGCGGCTGGTACATAGAAATCACGAAAAATTCAAATTCGCACACTTGATATAGTTCGTTTAAACGTTCTATAATAAATACAGTACGATTTTAGGAGGTCAGTTATGTTTGAATATATGACGGCACAGGAAGTCGCTGAAAAGTGGAATGTATCACTTAGATGGGTGCAACGGTTATGCAAAGAAAATCGTATTGAGGGTGTTTTGAATATTAATCGAGTATGGCTGATTCCTAAAGATGCCAAAAAGCCTGCTGATAAGCGAAGAAAATCAGAAAAACTAATCAAAAACTAACCAAGCCTTAGTATAATCAGATTGGAGGTTTAAGATATGCCAAAGACAATACTGATTATTGAAGATGAAATCGCAATACAAAACATCTTAGCCGAGCCGCTTAGAACCTGCGGTTATGAAGTTGTAACCGCTTCGGATGGTCTGGAGGGTATCAATGCTTTTCATTCCCACCACATAGATCTTGTCCTTTTGGATATTATGCTGCCGAAAATCAATGGATATGCTGTTTGCGAAATGATACGACAAGAAGCCCAGACTCCTATTATCCTTTTGACTGCCCTTGATACAGAGGACGACCAGATAAAGGGGTTTGATTTGTTGGCAGATGACTATATTACGAAGCCATTTTCGATTAAATTGGTACTAAAGCGTGTGGAAGCATTATTTAGAAGAACGGAAACAGCGGATATGGATACAGACACCATTCGATACAAAGAACTTCAGATAAGTGCCAAGCAAAGGCAAGTTCTTGTAGCAGGTGCAGAGGTCATTCTTACGCAATCCGAGTTTGATATTTTACTCTTGTTCCTTAAAAATCAAGGACGAGTATTCACAAGAGATGAGCTGCTCAACCTTGTGTGGGGATATGAATTTATCGGCGAGGAAAAAAGTGTCAACTTCCACATTATGAATTTGCGAAAAAAGTTAGGCGTGGATTACATAGAAACTGTCAGAGGGGTGGGATACAAAATTGCGAAAGAAAATCAGTAACTCACTAAGTGCAAAAGTGTTCCTGTGGGTCTTTACCGCATTGACCTTGTGTAGCATTTTGATATACGGCATTGTCCTTATATTCGTGCCACAAAGTTATCAGCTCACAGGCAGCAAACAATTTGAAACCAATGCGGGAGCGTTGTTCTCTGCTCTGGAAAACAAAAGCTATGAGGAAGGGACGACGCTGATTACAAATTTCTGCATTGAGAACAACGCCGTGGCGATGTTAGGAAACGAAAAGAACAGCGTTACTTTCGGGGACTTTGAAACCATTGCTGATGACCTGTCAACGGCACAGACCTATACAACTGATGTGACCTTTGCAGAAGATAAAGCAAGCTATACGCTTTCTGTTATTTCTCTTTCCAAAACGGCAAGTGAACTGTTCAGTCTGCTGCTCCGCTTTATTCCGTTAGTATTGACGGTCATTCTGCTTCTATCTGCCCTAAGTGCTTTGATTTGCAGCCGAGTGATTGTTGTACCGATTGCAAAAATCAGTCAGATTTCCAAGCGAATGACCAAGCTTGATATGACTTGGAGATGTGATACAGACAGAGGGGACGAAATCGGCGTACTTTCTTCCAGTCTGAATACAATGGCGGCAAGGCTGCAAAGTACAATGGAAGAATTGGAAACGGCAAATCAGCAGCTAACCAAAGATGTTAAGAAATTTCAAAGGTTGGAGGAACAGCATAGGAATTTCTTTGCTGCTGTTTCCCACGAGCTGAAAACACCGTTGACTATTTTGAAAGGTCAGCTTGAGAATATGATATTAGGTTTTGGAGATTACCAGAACCACGACAAATATCTGCCGCAGGCACTAAAATCCGCCGAGGACATTGAATACTTAGTGAAAGAGATACTATCTATTACCAAAATGGAAACAATGAACATCGGCAGCTCTTTGGAAACACTTTCTTTAGCTGATATGGTAAGTAAAGTAGTTATAGAGTTGCAGCCTTTGGCGACTGAAAAAGACATTGCTATTTTTCAGAATATCTCCGAAGATATAAGTGTGTCAGTCAATCGCAATCTATTCGGTAAGGCGTTATCCAACATCATTGGCAACGCCATCCGTCACTCTAAAGCAGATGCTAAGGTTTATGCAGATTATGACACGGATACGCACATTTTGGTTGTAGAAAATACAGGCGTATTTTTAGACGAGGATAATTTGGAAAATATGTTTACGCCGTTTTATAGGGCGGACAAATCCCGCAGCAAAGCCACAGGCGGAAGCGGTCTGGGTTTATACATTGTAAAGACTATTCTTGACCTACACGGAATGGAATACAAAATCACGAATACCGACAAGGGTGTTGCGTTCTATCTGAAATTAAATTAAGCCATCTTCTAAAGAAGCCGTCAGTTATCTGGCGGCTCCTTTGCATCTCTAAAAACGAGTGAAACGCATACCAAATGCTAACCAAAAACTAATCAAAAACTAATCAAAAAAAGATATGATTGTCAGCAGAAAGGAGATGTTGCCTAAATGGATTATAAAAAGCGGGCAGGTCTGTATCTGCTCCGCAAAAAAGGAAATGCCATCAGTATCTTTCTGCTCATTATGGTCATTTCGACCTTTCTCATGTCCTGTTTTTCGCTCCTTACCGCATCCGAGAAGTTAGCGAGTGACATCCGAGGAGCTTTAGGAGCTGCTTTTTATCTAAGGGCGAGTACAGGCGTTGTATCAGACGAGAATGGCGAAATGACTGTTATGGAAAATCATATCCGTATTACTGACAATGAGATAAAGTACAGTTTACAAGGGACTACACAAGGTAACGGTCTGACGGGCGCTGATATGCCCGTCAGATTTTCCATGTG